>CAYWZD010000256.1:0-6187 GCA_964462755.1 uncultured Victivallales bacterium
GTCCGTCCATGTTGTCGAAAAAGTTGATGGAGTTGAAGATGAGCACGATCCAGAAGACGGAAATGCACCACGCGACCCACGGAATGTTGATGAAAAGGGAAATTTTTACGCCGCCGAAAGTGACCGTGACCACGGCGATCAGGATCTGGCCGATCAACTTGTTGCGTGCAGAGAGCGCGAATTTGTCATCCAGCGTCCCGAGAAGCAGCGCCGCCGTCGCACAGCAGAAGATGACGATGAGGCGGCCGGAGACGTTCGGAACTCCGGCGATGCCGTCCAGAAGCGTGTCCGTGGAGACCTCCGGGAAAAAGCAGATTGCTGCGATCAATCCCGAAGCGAGAGTGACTGTCCAGGCGAGGTACATGGCGAGTCCCCCGAGCAGAGGAGTCGACTTGTCGTGCAGCTTGTGGTTTTCACATTTCGGGATATCGAGAAAACCGGTTTTTCTCGCCAGCGATTGACAAAGCGGAGTCAATCCCAGAGACAATGCAAGGGACATGATGAAAACTCCGCTGTAAACTTGTGTCCAGTCCAAGAGTTTCCTCCTTTTTTTGGTGATTCTGCTGGATTCTTCCAGTATTTAACAATATATTATTAATATATCCTAAAACCGGCTTATGTAAAGGATTTTTTTGCTGAATCATGAATCAAATCAAGACAAAATGTGTTTTCGGACCGATCCCCTCGCGCCGTCTCGGGCTTTCCCTCGGGGTGGATCTTCTGCCTTTCAAAACCTGTTCCATGGACTGCATTTATTGCGAATGCGGCGCGACCACGCGTCTGACCTGTGAACGGAAAGAATATTTCCCGACCGCCGCCGTGATTTCGGAGCTTGACGGCGTCCTCTCTGAAAACCGGAAAATCGACTATGTGACCTTTTCCGGTGTCGGCGAGCCTACGCTTCATTCCGGGATCGGCGAGATCATCCGGCATATCCGCACCCGGTATCCGCACCTGAAAATCTGTCTGCTGACCAATGCCACACTGTTGAATGACGACAAACTCTGCGAGGAACTGAAACCCATCGATCTGATTGTTCCCTCGCTGGACGGTTCCAACGAGGAGGAACTGCTCAAGGTCAACCGGCAGGAGAAATCCATTACGCTGGATTCGGTCGTGCGCGGGCTTCAGAACTTCCGCAGACATGCTCCGTCCGCGGCCATGTGGCTGGAAATCTTCATTGTCCCGGGCGTGAACGACAGCATGGAGTCCGCGGAACGCTTCCGGGCTCTTGCGGAGAAAATTTCTCCGGACAAAGTCCAGCTCAATTCCCTGGACCGTCCCGGTGTGCTGGACTGGGTGATACCGGCCGACTCCGAAACGCTCGACCGGATTGCCGCCGTCATCGGACGTTCCGTTCCGGTGGAAAAGATCGCCCGGGGCAAACAGCAGCCGGAAATCAAGAATCTGGATACTCTCGATGTGGAACAATACAACGAGCTGATCCTGAAAACGCTGCGTTCGCGTCCGTGCACCGCGGAGGATCTCACCGCCACTCTCGGAATTCCGGGCGACCGGATCGAGCCGCATCTGCGCCGCATGGAACGCGCCGGACTGCTGGTTTCCGAAAAGGGAACAAGGGGTGTCTTCTACCGTCCTGCATAAGGCCTGCGCAAGGCGGATTCATCCATCATATATGCAATACGGGGAAAGGGATTCCTTTTCCCGCAACTCCGATTCCTTCGGAGAAGATCATTTATTTTCTTTTAAAATCCTGGTATTTGTATTGATTTTATTCTGCTTTTTTTTCTGTGAAATCATGAAAATAAGTTTGTATTTTGTGAAAAATAATGTTATTATACCGCACGCGGCTTGAGTGTCGCCCGCAATCATGGAATCAGGAGTGTAAAATTGAACCGGGAAAAAAAGTTCACTTATGTGTTGATGGCGGTTTTTGCCGGCGGGTTTATTCTGAGTTCTTTTGCCGAGGATCTGGTCACGCGGTCAGGAAGGTGTTACAAAAATTATGAAATCCGGAATGTCTCTGTCCGGGGAGTCAATATTTCGCACGATACCGGAGCTGCTTCTGTCCCGTTCGAGGACCTGCCGGAAGCGTTTATCCTTGTCCATCCCGACGTTGAAAAGAAGCTGAAGGAGCGAGATGAAAAAAAGCTGGCGGCCGAAAAAGCCAGACAGGAAGAAATGAAACAGAAGCTGGCGGCTGAAAAAGCCAGACAGGAGGAAACGGAACGGGAGCGGTTGCAGAATCTCCGGAAAATGGAAGAGGAACGCAGACAGCAGGCCGAGGAACAGGCGAAGAAAGAGTTATTCATAAAATCACTTTTTGTCAAAGACATGCCTGATCCCGTTACCGCTGTCAGAAAGCAGGGAGCAGTCGGACATTTGCCGAACATTGTTTTTATTGAGGGAACCGGCGGTTCCGGAACGGGCTTTAAGGTAAAGTTCGGACGGGAAAATGTGATTGTTACCAATGCTCACGTGTTCCTTGAACTCATCAACCCCCAGATCCGGGATGTCTTCGGCAATAATTACAAGATCGAGCGAATCATTTCATCCACGACCCGCGATCTGGTGATTCTCAAATATACTCCGGTTCCAAAGGAGTCGCCCGTTTTGAAAATGGCATCCGATGTTGCTTCCATTCCAACGAATGCTCCGGTGGTTGCTTATGGAAACAGTCAGGGAGCGAATGTCAATGCGACTCTTCCCGGCAATTTTCTGGGGGTTGGGTATGACATCATCGAGGTCAGCGCGGGAATCGTCGGGGGCAACAGCGGAGGACCGGTTGTGCTTCAGTCCTCGGGGGAGGTTATCGGTGTGGCAACTTTTCTGACAATTCGTACTATTACTCCGCAGATGACCAACACCCGGTTTGCTGCGAACCGCGGGCAGAATTACTCCGTCCGGCGTTTCGCTACCCGGATTGATAATTTGAAGGAAACTGAGCTTGAAGACCTGACAGACGCGGATCTGCATTTCGAACGAGTTTATCTTTCCGCGATGGAAGAGGTTGGCGACAATGTTTCCAGAATGATCTCCAGGCTCAACAGATACAGCTCATGGGAAAACAGGGAAGCAATCCGGGTTTATCTGGCAGGAGTCAATCCGGCGGTTCGAAAAGCGGAGGCTCACGTCTGGAAGAGCACCTACCTTTCAAAAGAATTTCAGAAGAAACAGGCCTTCATTCAGATGTGCGCCAAAATCTTGGATGCGAATCACTTGATTCTGGCTGCCCGATTGAAGGAAATATGGGAGAAAAGTGAGATCAAGGCAATCTCGGTTGAGGGGGCTTCCTGCCCGAAAACATGTCCTGATTGCCATGGAACCGGGAACGTTCCCAAAGCCGTTCAGCGACATCGCAGCATTCGTGATGGCGGCGGTTTCAACAAAGAGATGGAGAAATGTTCTTCCTGCAACGGTACTGGACAAATGACAGCACAGCAGTTGAACTCGAAACAGGAATACGAAATCCCTGCAGAGTCCATGAAATCGTTTCAGGAATGCGTACGGACGTCTAAGAGAGACTTTAACGGTTTTACAATTGGCGGAAAATCGGTGGAGGAGATCCGGAGATTTGCCTATTACAGCAAGGAAAATTTCCTGAGAAAATATGTGAATCAGCTGGAGTATGTCTATGTGTTTAAAGGGAATCACTCTATTCAGGAGGCGGCCGAAACCAGATTGTCGTTTCTTTTCGGATGTCTCCTCAAGGAGGAGATATACATCCCTTACTCCACGACTGCCATCACGACTTACACAAATTATGTCAGCAGTAATTTTTCCAACCTGGAGGATGTCTACAAGGTTGACTGTTCTGTGGATAGAAACAATATAGTCATCCGATGTGAGCATGAGGCATACGGTCCGATTCTGCAGCTGCCTTTCATAAGCACATCCAAGAGCGGTGTTTCGTTATAGTATGAAGTTTCCCGGATTTGCGCCCGTCTCTTTCCTGCGGGGGGGAGTGAGTCCATCTTTTCGGGGGGGAAGGAATGGATGTCGCGGATGTCTTTTCCGGGAAACCTTTTTTTCATGAGTTCCTCTCCGGTCCCTTGCGGACCGGACGGGAACAATTCATCGGAGTATTTCCCGGAACGGATCAGTTGTCTTCCGGGAATTCCTCTTCTTCCTTGCGGGACGGCTTGAAAATTCTGTCCCGGTTCTCCTGCCGCTTGGCGCGCTTGAACTGTTCCTTGCGCCGGAGGATGTGTCGGACAGTTCCTCGTGACGGCATCACCATCAACCGCGAGCACGACGCCTATCAACCGAGCAACTGATTTTCATTGGCGGCAGGGCGCAATATGGACGGCCTTGAATCCGGAAGTTCGGACGGATCTCATTCAAATGAGCAAGAACTTCCCGGAACAGTTTCTTCGCCATGCCCCGGCATCGTGGTTTCGGTTTGCGTGCGATAGTCCGTTCCGGCTTGGCGGAACGCAATTCCGGATCTTGCTCACCAGCCCGCAATGATTCCGAAGCGTATTGCACATGTCGTTCAAGCCGCGCATATGTGTCAACTGTCCGAAAATCAGTGCAAGGACGCGGCTTGTCGGACTGAACTCGCGACGGACGGTCAATTCCGAAAGGATTGGCGATTTTTCGGAATCAAATTTCGCGGAATCAATTTGAAAATTTGCGATAATACTGTCATATTATGCTTTGACGGTTTCATGATGTCTCATCTTTCGTGCTGGAAATATACGTTACCTCATGCTGTGCCGTCACCTTTCGATTTTTTACATTCCGATGGGGATGGCTGTGACAAAAATGCAATATAATCCGGGAAGAGAAAAAGATGAAAAACAATACGGTGGTGACTGCCAGTGACATGAATTACCTCTGGGGGGTATTTTTGTTGATCGCCTCCATGCGCAAAAATCACATGGATGAGCCGGTGATCGTTCTGGGACGGAAGTATACCCCCGAAGCCAAGCGGATATTGGCTCAATTCGGGGACGTGACGGTTCATGATGTGCTCGATTTTTCGCAATCGATGACCTGCGCCAAGGCTGATGCGATGTTGCTGGCGGAGACGGATTATGTCACATGGGCGGATTGCGACGGATTTTTTTCCGGAAATTGTTCGGAGGCCATGAGCAATTTTCCTCCGGACCGGATTCACATACGATTGCGCAGTCCGGAAGAAAACCGCCGGACGTATGCGCGTTTTTACCGTTCGGCTACCGAAGCCGGCAAGGGGAAATTGCCTGAACAATTGTTGGAATGCTGGCAGCGCGACGTCGGAAGCCTGACGGAAAGTCGGCTGTCTTCCGGCGCATCGGCTTGTTTCCTCGGCGTGAATGCCGCGCAACGGCCGTTTTTAGTTAAATGGCGGGATCAGATGCGTGAGGTGCTCCCGAAAAATGACATCGGAGTAGTCAATACGCATTCGATGGCCTATTTTCAAACAGACGAGTCGGTATTGAACAGTTTGTTGTGTTTCCTGTCGGATGCTCCGCTTCCGACCGACAGTTACGGCATGAACCAGAATCCGGAGGCTTTGTTTATTCATTTTGTCTCCCATCCCAAGCCGTGGGCGGGCTGGACCGATTATGCATGGCGTCATTATAAAACATATCTGGCGGTAGTGGAATACGTGCTGGCGGAAAGGCTGGATTTGCCGGGCAAGCTGCCATTTCCATTGCGTCCGGGTAACGAGCAGTGGTGTAAGCTATTGCGAAAACCGATCCAGTGGCAAGACAAATTCCGCCGGGTCCGGCGGAAAATGCGCTTGAAATAGCGAGACAAAACCGAAGGGGTTTCCTTCTCTTTTTGTCATTGCCGGAAATGCCTTCCTGCTTTCTTCCGTCCTGCCTCCGGTTTTTCCCGGAACAGATCAATTGTCTTCCGGGAATTCCTCTTCTTCCTTCCGGGACGGCTTGAGGTGCTTGTCCCAGTCCGCCTGCCGCTTGGCTCGCTTGAACTGTTCCTTGCGCTGGAGGATGTCTGAAAGTTCCTCGCGCCGACGCGGCTTCATGACCAGCCGGATCGGAAAGCCCGTGAAGGTGAATGCCTTCCGGAAGTAGTTCTCCAGATAGGTGCGGTAATTTTCCGCGCAGAGCTTCGGATCGTTGACGAACAGGGAGAAGCGCGGAGGACAGTTCCCGATCATGGTTCCGTAGTAGATGCGGAAGGGGCGTCCGAGGACGGGCGGCAGGTTTTTCTTCTGGGCGTCCGTGATGACCTTGTTCAGGACGGAGGTCGAAACCTTGATGGACATCTGGGC
>CAYWZD010000257.1:0-6163 GCA_964462755.1 uncultured Victivallales bacterium
AAATTCCATCAGCGCGTAAAATTCAAGATTCCGGGCTTCCGACAGAACACCACCGAGGGTTTGGAGCTGTTCTTCGTGGGCGCGTTCGATCATGGTTCCGGTGAGAATGTCATGGAATGAGTTAAAACAGACGACTTTTTCCAGTTCCGTGAGGTCGGGACGCGGAAGGAAACGGTGCAGGACGGAGGTGGTGAAAGCGGTCCGGCGCAACTGGTTTTCCGCCTGCCGGAAAGTCCGTTTGAACTTGCGGCAGGAGGCCGCGCAACCCCGTTCGGTGAAGTTGATCTCGTCGTCCACGACCGGCGTAAACTTCCGGATGTCCGGATCGGCAAGTTCCTCTTCGACGGCATGGAAAAAGTCACACATCCGGGAAAACTTCAGTTCGATTTCCGGGTGCTCCTTTTTCCAAACCCGGAGGGAATCCAGATGGGCGCGGGTCGGTCCGCCGCCGTGATCGCCAAGCCCGAACGGCACCATGATGTTCCGGTAGGGATGCGCTTTCGCCCGTTCCAGAACCTGATCGAGAATCGCGGGCGGAGTGTAATCTCCCCACGGGGAATAGTTCGTGCGGTAGCTGGCATACGTGTTGGCGATGGAACGGTTGCAGAGAATTGACCGTTCGCCGCCTTGAGTTTTCCAGAAGAAAACCGGCGAGCCGATCGGCCGGATGGGTTCCTGCGGACGGCAGAACGCAAAGTAACGGAAGCCCGCCGCCAGCATGATTTCAGCGCCGCCGCGGGGGTGTCCGAACACATCCGCCAGCCACGAGACTTCCGGACGCTGTCCAAAACGCGAAAGGAAATAGTTGCATCCGATCCGATATTGCTGAAGCGCGGTGCGGGTCGAGGGCAGATTGTCGTCCGGCTGAATGTAGTTTCCGCCGAGGAGCTCCCAGCGTTTTTCCGCGACGCGTTCCCGGATTTCCTCAAAAACTTCGGGTGCGAAGCGTTCAATGTGTTCATACAGCACCGCCTCGCCCCGGGAGAAGGTCAGTTCCGGATATTCGCGCATGAGTTGAAGGATCGTGCGGCAGGTGCTGATTCCTTCGTTCAATCCCTCGCGGGCGTCCCACAGCCAGACCGGGTCCAGATGCGCGTTTCCAATCAGATGAATCACTTTCTTTTGCATATGAATTTCCTTTCAGGATAAAGCGGAGCCGAATCAAAAACAATTTTTTCGATTCAAATTTCCGGATTCATGAGGAGTTTCGGAACAATGAAGCTCTTCCGGTGGGGAAGCGCGGAATTGTGCATGCGCTCATACAGCTGGAGAACGGCCATCCGCCCCATCTCATCCTCCGGCTGAAGAATCGTTGGAATAGAGAGATCGATGGGCTCGCACGGCAGGGCGTCGAACTTGACAATCAGCACTTCGGAAGACATCCGGGAGCCTTCGCCGGAAAGCAGATAGCGGATCTGGACGGCCTCCATGTGGTTCGTCACGAATACCGCATCCGGCTTTTGTTTGCGGAAGTAATCCCGGATCAGGCGGGGGTCGAACATATTGCGCAAATCGAGAATCCGCTCTTCAGACACGGACAGTCCGTATTGGCGCAATGCCGCCCGATAACCGTCCGCCCTCCCCGAAGTGGAACTTTCCGAGAGGTTCATGGAAATCAAGCCGATCCGGCGGCGTCCGGCCCTGATCAGATATTCGGCGGCCAGAAAACCTCCGAGATAATTGTCCCCCACCACGCATCCGACGGATGAATTTTCAAAATAGAGGTCGAACAGAACGATCGGAACCCCGCGGCGGTCGACCGAGTCAATGAGTTCGCGGTCATTGCGCAGACACCCCGGATATAAAATGAGCCCGCCATTTTCCTTCATCGCCTTTTCAATCGCGCGCGTTTCATCTTCGAGGCTGGACCAGACATATGTGTAGACGGTCAGTTCACACCCCAGATGGGCGGCTTCCGCACGCATGGATGCAACCGCTTTGCGCCAGCCGTCCGTGGGCGGAAACAGCACCCCGATCCTTTTCAGGTTCCGTTCCTTCCGAACCGAGGCGAGCTTTCGACGCACAATGAGAGTTCCCTTGTGTCTGATCCGGCGGACAATTCCCCGTTCGGCCAGCGACGCCAGAGCGCGAGCCGCCGTAGTGCGGCTGACCCGGTATTTCCGGCAGAGATCCAGTTCCCTCGGCAGACAGACTGCCGACTCCCCGTCCGAACTCAGGAGCCAATCCAGGATTTTTTCCCGGACACGGAGATGCTTCGCTTCCGGCGCGGGTGCCTTTTCTTTCTTTTTTCCAGTGCGGGTCATGGGAGCCTCTCCATATTTTCATGACATTAATATAAAGAGGCATCCGGTGATGTCAAAGGAGAAAGATCATCCCGAAGGAGGTTTTTCGCAATATGTCTTCTTGTTTTCATAAATCAAAAACATATCATATACAAAAAAAAGAAACGGGAAGCATCCGTCAGACTCTTCCCATTCCTTTTGAAACTCAAAAATCCGGAAACTTACTGGAGCTCTCTTTCAAGCTGCTGGTTGCTGTTCTTCTGAATTTTTTTGAGTTTCGATTCCATTTGTTTTTTCGCACGTAGCGCAGTTGCTCCGGTTCCATAATCCGCCACCTTGTTCGCTGCCTCGGCGGTTTCCGTCACGACTCCGGTGACGCTCGTGCGCTTTTGAGAGGCGGCGGAAGCGGCGGCTTTATCATAGTCGCTGGCGGGGGCGGACTTCGCGGTCGCCGCGGGCGTCGTTTTTGCGGCAGACTTCGTAGTCGCCGCAGGCGTCGTTGTCGTGGCGGGGGCCGTTGTCGCCGGCTGATCTCCGCAGAGGGGTCCAAAGCAAGAGAGCGCCGCGCCGGTAAGCGCACAAATCAGAATTTTTCCAGACATGATACAACTCCTTTTCTGTTTGTTCTTTATCCTTCTATGATTTCCGTGCCGATTCCGCTGTTGGTGAAAATTTCCAGAAGCAGGGAATGCGGCGTACGGCCGTCGATCATGTGAACTTCCTTGGTCCCGGCGCGGATGGCCGCCACGGAACTCTGGATTTTCGGAAGCATTCCACCGGAGAGGACCCCGTTTGCAATCAGTCCATCGACCTCGGACGTGCGGATGATGGAGATCAGGGAGGACTCGTTCTTCGGATCGCTCAGAATGCCGGGAACGTCGCTGAGAAATACCAGTTTGCGGGCTTTCAGGGCCTTGGCAATCTCGCAGGCGGCGGTATCGGCATTGATGTTGTAAACCTGTTTATAGAAGTCCATCGCCAAAGGAGTGATCACGGGAATGAAACCGTATTCGAGCGCATCGATAATCGGGTTCACATCCACGGCGACCACCTCGCCGACAAATCCGATGTCGATCTTTTCGCCGGTAGCCATGTCCGTGGAAAAAAGTTTCTCGGCACGCATGATTCTTTTGCCGGAGAGGGAAACGCCCCTGCCCCCGACCGCGGCGATGCCTTCCACCAGATGCTTGTTGGTGTCATTGTGAAGGACATCGTCCACCACGCCGATCGTTGCATCGTCGGTCACGCGCAGTCCGTTTACAAAACGGGTCTGGACGCCGAGCTGCTTGAGACGCGCGCTGATAGCCTTGCCTCCGCCGTGGACCACGACAATCTTCATTCCGATGGCTTCCAGAAGCACGATGTCGCGCATGGTCTTGCGCGTGAGTTCTGGATCTTCCATGGCGCTGCCGCCGAATTTGACGACCGCGACGGCGTCCTTGAACTCCTGGATGAACGGAAGCGCCTCGATGAGGACGTCGGCCTTGCTGATCAATTCCTGTACAGTCATTTTGTTTTTGAGCTCCGGATCATGTATGGTAATCGGCATTGATTTTAACGTAATCGTATGTAAAATCCCCCGTCCAGATCGTGCAGCAGGCGGTGCCTTCCCCGAGATCGATCTTCACGGAAAATTCACGGCGCTTGAGAATCTCCGCCAGTTCGTTTTCGGGCGTTCCGCCGCCAAGTCCGCCGTGAACAACCGGCATTTCGTCGAAGAACAGCGTCACGTTTTCAGGGGAGAATACGGCTCCGGAATATCCGGCCGCCGCGAGAATCCGTCCCCAGTTCGGATCGCAGCCGAACCAGGCGGTTTTGCACAAGGGAGAGTTGGCGATGGCACGGGCGCAGAGTTCCGCATCCTTCTCATTCGCCGCGCCGGAAACCTCGACGCTGACGAATTTGGTCACGCCTTCGCCATCAAACACGATGGAACGGGCGAGGTGTTCGGCAATCATCTGGACGGCACGTTCGAACAGAGCCGATCCGGAAGAATTCGCGGAAATCGTCACACCGGACTTTCCGTTGGCCATCAGGACCACGGTGTCGTTCGTGCTCATGTCGTTGTCGATCGTGATCTTGTTGAAGGAGGCCTCCACCGCCTTGCCGAGGACTTCCGCCAGATAAGCGTTTTCCGCGGCGGCGTCGGTCGTCATGAAACAAAGCATGGTCGCATGGGGGGCAACCACCATCTTCGGGCCGATCATTCCGGCGCCCTTGCAGCAGCCGCCGACCGTCACCTTTTTGCCGTCGACGATGAAAGAGACCGCCAGCTCCTTCGGCCGGGTATCGGTCGTCATGATCGCGTGGGCCGCGGCGGAACCGCCTGCATGAGAAAGGTTCTTGGACGCTTCCCGGATCCCGTTTTCCAGCTTGTCCATGGGGAGCTGGACTCCGATCCGCCCGGTCGAAGCGACCAGCACTTTGGAAGATTCAACCCCGAGAACGCCCGCGGTGAGAGCGGCCGTCTTCTTCGAGTTTTCATATCCTTCCAGGCCGGTGCAGGCGTTTGCCACGCTGCTGTTGACCGTGACGGCGCGAACCTTTTTCGAGGTCGCACAGATCTCCCGATCGTAACAAACGGGAGCCGCGGGGAACAGATTCGATGTGAATGTTCCGGCAAAGGAGCAGTCGCAATCGGAAACGATCAGCGCCATGTCCATGCCGCCGCTGCGTTTCAACCCGGCGCAGACGCCGCTGGCGGAAAATCCCGCCGGAGACGTAACGCCGCCATCCTCCACGAAATCAAACTGGCTGTTCATCGATTTTTCTCTCTTGTTTTTGAATCCATTGATAAATGATAAGATGAATAATGTATCCGCATCGTTTACTTTTTCAATGAGGAATCCCCTTCTTCCGCGCAAACATGAATCGCAATGCCGCCGCGCGGCATGAAATCGCCGGTCACTTCCATCCAGCGGGGAGAACACGCTTTTTTCAGGTCCGTCAGTATTCGGTTCACGGCCTCCTCGTGAAAAGAGTGATGATTCCGGAACGAAAAGAGATAGAGTTTCAGCGCCTTGCTCTCAATGCAGAGGCGGTCCGCCACATAACGGATCACAATATGCCCGAAGTCAGGCTGTTTCGTGACCGGGCACAGGCTGGTGAACTCCGGACAATCGAACGTGATGATGTAGTTGCGTCCCGGATAGGCGTTCGTAAAAGTTTCGATGCGCGCTTTCTCCGGCGAATCCGGATATTCCGTATTGCTCCGGTTCAAAAGCGTCAGAGACGTATGCGGCGTCACGGTCGCCGGACTTTTCTTTTTCTGAGTCATGAGGGAATCCTCTTTTCATTCTGCTGTTCCACATTACCCCCATAATATAACATTATATTGCAAATTTGCGAAACATATTCTCGAAAAATACTTGACCATTTGCAATGTCCGGAATATATTAGGGGATAAATGAAATTGTCTTGAGGTAAAAATCATCAAATAAGGAACCATTGCATGAGAACCTGGAAAAAACTTATCATCGCCGCATTTCTCTTTGCAACCATCGGAATTACCATCCAGACCTATGCTCAGGAAGACGCCACGCCCATGCTGGCAGACAAGATCATCCGCAAGCTGGGACGGGGGATCAGCAATGTTGCGTTCGGCGGCATTGAATTTCCTGTCAGATGGTATCAGGTCAACTTCGATGAAGGCGGTCTGGCCGCCTGCACCTATGGTATCCTCAGCGGAGTCGTGGCGGTAATCAGGCGTGAAGCGGTCGGCATTGTGGAAATCGTCACCTTCCCCGTTCCGCTGCCCGGATGCACGGATGTCCCGAACAGTCCCGCCTGGGGATATGGCCCGATCCTCGAACCGGAATGGATCCTCACTCCCGCACAGAACAGATACAATTTCATCTATCCTGACATGCAGACCATGCCGTAACCGGCATTCATCCGATCTTCCGGCGGAGGCGTAAAAA
>CAYWZD010000258.1:0-6149 GCA_964462755.1 uncultured Victivallales bacterium
ATGGCGTCGGGCTCGGTCAGGTGCGTTACGAGGACCGGCGAAACGAACGGGGGGAGAAGAGAGGCAAGGCGAGCCGCGGTTCCGGGCAGGATGAAGTCCTGCGAGGGATGACGCTGTCCTACCATGAGTCCGATGGCATCGGCGCCCGCGCTGACCGCGGTTTCCAGTTCCTTCTCATTTCTGATTCCGCAGATTTTTACACGCATGGTTGTACTCCCATAGTTTGCGGATTCCCCGGATCGTAAAGAAGTCCGATCCGTCTTCCAGGTCTTTCAGATATTTAAGGAAAAACGCGCGGTCGCCGCCGCACGCCACAACACGGAGCGGTTGTGAAGACAAATCCCTCATAACGGCGATGAGTTCCTTCACGGAGCCGATGGCCGCCAGATCCGTTCCGAGGCGCATGGCGTCTTTCGTATTGGCGCCTGGCACGGAGGGAAGATCGCCGCAGAGGTCGATCAGCGGGAGTTGAGCCGTATAATCATGAAGGGCGTGGCGCGTGAGCGTGCGTCCGGGCAGAATGGCCCCTCCCGCGAATTGCCGGTCGGCAGTGACGTATTCAAAGGTGATGGCGGTTCCGAAATCGATCGAAAGAGCGGGAAGCGACCCTTCGAGAAGGGAAGCCGCGTTCGCCAGACGGTCCGCGCCTACCGTCGTCATGTCCAGCTTCGACTTTGCAAATGGAAGCGGATTGGTGGAGGAGACCACGAAGCCGTCGCGGCTCCGGAGGAAACAGGTGAGGTCGGGAACCACGGAAGAGGCGGCGATGGCGCAATCCTTCAAATAAGGAAGCGGGTCCTGACTGAAGTCTTCCGTTTTCACGGACGGGCAGGGCAGGAACTCCGAATCCGAATTCGAGTCAACGATCTGAACATTCGTGTTGCCGATGTTCAATATGCGTATGCGGGCGTTCATGGTCAGACGAACTTTGCGAGTTCCGGTTCGGAGGCGAGGCGGTGGACCAGCATCTTGACCCGCTGGGCGGAACGGGCGCTGCAAACGAGAGTGGCGTCCTCCGTTTCCACAATGACCAGGTCCTTGACATCGACGGTTGCAATCAGGTGATTGGAATTGCCGACGATAATGCAGTTGCTGGTGTCGACCCCGGCATGGAGGCCCTGCACCACGTTGTTGTTGTCGTCGGGAAGGATCTGATTGCGCATGGAAGTCCAGGAACCGACGTCGTCCCAGTTGAAATCCGCATCGGCCACAATGAGATTGGAAACTTTTTCCATGATGGCGTAGTCGAGGGAAATGGGCTGAAGATTCTCATAAAGGTCCGTCAGGTCGGGTGCGGCGGAAACGGAGAAGCGGGCCGCGGCCGAATTCATGAACCGTGCGATGTCGGGAGCAAACTCGAGGAAGGCTTTTTCAAGGGCGGAACGTTTCATGAAAAAGATACCGCTGTTCCATTTGTGCTGACCGTCCGCAACAGAGGCCTCCGCAACGGCAAGGGAAGGCTTTTCCTGAAACCCGAGGGTATTGCAGAAAACCGTGGAGGTCGGCGTCGGAATTTTATCTCCGAGGCGGATATAGCCGTAGCCGGTAAGAGGTGCGGTGGGCTTGACGCCGATCATGACAATCCGGTCGGAGGACGCGGCGACGGAAAGGCTGTCTCCGACCGCTTCCAGAAAGGGGCCGACATCTTCTATGATGTGGTCGGAGGGCAGAAAACAGAGCACGGGATCGGGGTCCGGAGAAATGGATTTGACGTAGGCCGCGGCGACCGCGGCGCAGGGTGCGGTGTCCCTTCCGACCGGTTCGCCGATGATGTTGCACTGGGGCAAGTAGGAAAGCAGGGAACGGATGGGGGCCACGTAATTGGTGTTTGTAACGACAATGATGTGTTCATGATCGAAGATGGAAGTCAGACGTTCCAGCGTCTGTTCGATCAGAGTCAGGTTGCCCAGCAGACGCAGAAGCTGTTTCGGGTTGGAAAGACGGCTCTGGGGCCAGAAGCGCTCCCCGCGGCCTCCCGCCATGACGATCGCATAGGCATTGTTGGTTTTCTGCATGTGAACGTCTCTCCTACTCAGCCGCCGCCGAGTCTTTCAATAATGGTGATCATGGGCATGAACAAGGCGATAACGATACCGCCGACGACAACGGCAAGTCCGACCATCATGACAGGTTCGATCATGGAGGTCAGGGCGGCTACGGCGTTATCCACTTCTTCGTCGTAGGTATCCGCGATTTTATCCAGCATTTCAGGCAGCTTACCGGTTTCTTCACCGACTTCGATCATACTGATCACCATTTCGGGGAAAATCTTGGTGAGCTGAAGGGGTCCGGCCATGCCTTCGCCTTCCTTGACCGCGTCATAGACCTTCTGGACGGCCTGAGATACGACTTCGTTGCCGGCCGTCTCCTTCACGATGGTGAGAGCGTTGAGGATGGGAACGCCCGATCCCATCAGGGTGCCGAGGGTACGGGCAAATTTGGAGATGGAGGACCGGGAAACGATCGGGCCGAAAAGGGGCATGTTGTATTTGATCCAGTCGATGTAGAAACGCAGGAATGGCACCTTCAGGATGAATCGGAAGGCAACGATGGCGATAATAATGCCGGGAACGATGTAGGCGGCATTGTTGATCATGACCTTGCTGATGCCCATGACGAACTGGGTCAGGGCCGGGAGAGGAGCGCCTTCCAGCAGTTCGGTGAAGGTCTTTTCGAACTTGGGAACGATGAAGATCATCAGGCCGGACGTGATGATGATGGCGATCGTCATGACGATGGTCGGGTACACCATGGCGGACTTGACTTTGCCCTGAATCTTGGCGGCTTTTTCGCGGAAGACAGCCAGACGGTCCAGAATCAGTTCCAGCTTACCGGCGGCTTCTCCGGCACGGATCATGTTCAGATAAAGTTTGTCGAAGGATTTCGGGTGCTGTGCGAGCGCTTCGGAAAAGGTGGAGCCGGCTTCCACGGAGGTGGCCGTTTCTTCGAGGGTTGATTTCACAACCGGATTTTTGGCCTGTCTGGAGAGGGTCTTCAGGGAACGGATCAGGGGCAGACCGGCGTTGAGAAGGATCGCCATCTGCCGGGTCAGGATGGTCAGGTCTTTTCCCTTGATGACCGAGGGGCCGAGACTGATGTTCATATTCAGTCCGCCGCCCTTTTTCTTGTCCTTCGGGTTTTTCTTGTCCTTCTGGACGGTGGCGGCGGCCTTCTGGACAGCTTTTTCGGCGTTTTTGATGGAGGTGGGGAAAAGGCCTTGATTTTTCAGAAAAATCGAAACTTCCTCTTCGTTGGCGGCCTCTTTTTTCCCTTTCTGCTCCTTGCCGTTGGCATCCATTGCCGTGTAAATGAAATTGGGCATAGTCTGCTCCTTTCCGGATCCTTATGTCAGGTGTATTTCAAAACTTCTTCCATGGTGGTCTCGCCGTCGAGAATCGCGTGGAGACCGTCTTCGCGCATGGTTCTCATGCCTTGCTCGCGGGCCTTGTCGCGGATGATGACGGTCGGGGAGTTCTGAACGACCAGTTCGTTGATCTGAGGATTCATCACGAGAACTTCCGTAAGGGCTTTCCGTCCCTTATATCCTGTTTTGTTGCAGTGATCGCAGCCTTTTCCGTAGTAAAACTTGCGGTCGCCGACTTCCGCGCGCTCCAGGCCGAGGAGCCAGAGATCGTCGTCCGTGGGAACGAACGGGGTCTTGCATTTCGGACAGACGCGGCGGATCAGACGCTGTCCCACGACCCCTACGAGAGAACTGGCGATCAGGTAAGGCTCCACGCCCATATCCACGAAACGGGTGACGGTTCCGGCCGCGTCGTTGGTGTGCAGGGTGCTGAACACAAAGTGTCCCGTCAGAGAAGCCTCGATGGCCATTCGGGCGGATTCAAGGTCGCGGATTTCTCCCAGCATGATCACGTCGGGGTCCTGCCGGAGGAAGGCGCGGAGTGCACGTCCGAACGTCATTCCGATCGATTCGTTGATCGGAAGCTGGATAATCCCTTCCAAGTCGTATTCGACGGGGTCTTCCGCGGTCAGGATCTTGTCTTCGACTTTGTTGATTTCCTTGAGGGCGGAATAGAGCGTGGTCGTTTTTCCGGACCCGGTCGGTCCGGTCACCACCATGATTCCGTTGGGGAGGAGAAGCATGTCGCGGATTTTCGCCATGTTCTGCTCGTTGATGCCGAGGGAATCCAGGTCGAGGTTCACCACGGAACGGTCCAGAATACGGAGCACGCACGATTCCCCGAACTGGGTGGGGAGCGTGGATACACGCAGGTCGACCGGACGGCTTCCGATTTTCGTCTGGATTCGTCCGTCCTGAGGTTTGCGCCGTTCGGAAATGTTCATCTGGCTCATGAGTTTGACACGGCTGATGACGGGAATGGCAAGGTTTTTCGGCGGCGGAGGCATCTCATAGAGGGCGCCGTCCACACGGGCGCGGATCTTGAATTCCTTTTCGAAAGGCTCGAAGTGGATGTCGCTGGCCTTGTCCTTGATGCCCTGATAGATGACGGCGTCCACGAATTTGATGATGGGGGCGTCATTGGCGCGTTTTTCAAGGTCTTCCACCGATTCCACGCCGGCGGATTCGGCGGCGATTTTCTTTTCATGCTCGGCATCCATTTCGGCCAGCATTTCCTGCATGGAAACCGTGACATCCAGGGGATAGTATTTTTCGATGGCTTTTTCGATCTGTCCTTCCGGGACCAGCACCTGAACCACATCGGTTCCAACCACGAAGCGGAGTTCGTCGATGACCTGATAGTTGAGCGGGGAGCGAAGCGCGACGGTGAGAGTGGTTCCGTCATAGGCGATTGGAAATACGCCGAGCATGCGGGCCGTGTCGGGAGGAATCATCTTGATCACGTCTTCCGACGCCTGAAAATCGGCTCCGAGGGTGACGACATCCAGAACGAGATTGCGCCCGATGGCTTCAAGGATGTCCTTTTCCGTGAGGAGCCCGAAGTCGACGAGAACTTCCTTGAACGGCTTCCCGTTGCGGGTCTGCTCTTCCTCGGCCTCGTTCAGCTGTTCCTCGGTGCAGAGGCCTTCCGAAGTCAGGATATCTTTCAGAATCTGGCTTTCGGTGTCAAGCATTTTCAATGTCTCCGTTTCTTTTGACTTTATTCGGCGTCCGCCATGGTGGCGTCAATAACTTCCGCCAGGGAGGTGATTCCCGCCGCGGCCTTCCGGAGTCCGTCTTCGCGCAGGGTGATCATTCCGGCTTTCCGGGCGGCGTCGCGGATCAGGTCGGCGGAACTCTTCTGGTAGATCAAATGCTGGATATCCTCCCCGACCTGGAAGATTTCATAAATGCCGACGCGTCCCTTGTAGCCGGACCCGTTGCAGACCGTGCAACCGCGTCCGCGTTTCAGCGTGGCGGTATTGATGAATTTTTCATCCAGCTTCAGGAGGCGGATTTCCTCGGAGGAAGCCTTGGTGGGTTCGGCGCAGTTTTTGCAGACTCTGCGGAGAAGCCGCTGGGCCATGATCGCCCGGACCGCGGAGGAAACCAGGAACGGCTTGACGCCCATATCGATCATACGGGTTACCGCGCTGGGGGCGTCGTTGGTGTGAAGCGTGCTGAAAACGAGGTGTCCGGTGAGGGCCGCGTTAATCGCGATGACCGCGGTTTCGGCGTCACGGATTTCACCGACCATGATGATGTTCGGCGCCTGACGCAGCATGGCGCGGAGCGCGTTTGCGAAGGTCATTCCCGCCAGCACGTTCACCTGCACCTGATTGATGCCGGCCAGCTGGTATTCGACCGGGTCTTCCACGGTGATGATCTTGCGGTTCGGCTGGTTGATCGTATTCAGGAAGGCATACAGACTGGTGGTCTTTCCGGAACCGGTGGGGCCGGTCACGAGGAACACGCCGTCGGGCATGTTGATGATCTTGTTGATCTTCTGCTGGTCGTCCGAATAGAATCCGAGCTGGGGGATTTCCAGCTGGATGCTGGCTTTTTCAAGGATACGCATGACGATACTTTCGCCGTGGGTCGTGGGAATGGTGGACACACGGAGGTCGATGTCGCATCCGCTGACGCGCATCTGGATACGGCCGTCCTGAGGGAGACGTTTTTCAGAGATGTCCAGACGGGACATGATTTTCAGACGGCTGGTGACGTTGGCCTGAAGGTATTTGGGCGGCGCATCCACTTCGCGGAGCACACCGTCGATCCGGTA
>CAYWZD010000259.1:0-6147 GCA_964462755.1 uncultured Victivallales bacterium
GGCCGGTCTACTCCAAGTTTTTCGACAACCTCGGCCCCCTGCCCCACCATGTCCATCACCGGGAGGAACACGCGAGGAAAGTCGGACAGCGCGGAAAAAGCGAATGTTATTATTTCCCGCCCCAGCTGAACAATCACAACGGCCATTTCCCCTTCACTTTCTTCGGTTTTGAACCGGGCACGACCCGGGAACAGGTCCGGGAGTGTCTCGTGAACTTCACGAAAGGTGACAACAAAATCACGAACCTTTCCCGCGCCTACCGCCTCGAACCCGGCACCGGATGGGATGTCCCGCCGGGCGTTCTCCACGCGCCGGGGAGCTTCTGCACCTACGAACCGCAGCAGGCAAGCGACGTCTATGCGATGTATCAGAGTCTGGTGGACGACCAGATCGTTCCGGAAGGACTGCTCTGGAAGGATTGTCCGCCGGAAAAACGGGGCGACTTCGACTATCTGATGGAAGTCATCGACTGGGAACTCAACGTGGACCCCGAATTCATGAAACACCGCTTCATGCGTCCGCTCTTCGCAAAAGAAGAAGTCGCGATGCGCGACGGCGGTTATATCGACCGCTGGATATGTTATCGTTCCCGGGAAGTCTCCGCCAAGGAACTGACGGTTCTGCCGGGCCGCACCGCCGTCATCCAGGACGAGGCGGCTTACGGACTGATCATGATGCAGGGACACGGTACACTCAACGGAATGAAGCTGGAAACCCCGTCTCTGATCCGTTACGGCCTGCTCACGAACGATGAATATTTCGTCTCTGAAAAGGCGGCCATGGAGGGGGTCCGGATCGTCAACGGATCGGACACCGACCCGATCGTCATGCTGAAACATTTCGGACCCGAAAATCCGGAGTGGGTCCGCTTTACGGCATAAATACGCCAATTTTATTCCATCCCCTTCTGCGAGTCTGCGGAACCTTCATCCCGGAAAAAGTTCCGCAGTTTTTTTGTTCCCTTGCAATCCGCAATCCCTGAGTTATAGTATGCGAAGTCCTTGTCAGGAAAAGATTCACAGGAATATTTTCCGCACGAAGGAATCGTTGCAAGAGATAACCTGCGGTTCACTGTCATGAACGACTTCTCCGGAATCTTTCAGGGAGGTCGAGCGAACTGAATAATATGGAATAACGGGAAACCAAAAGATGAGTTTTTCAAATCCTTCCAGGTCGAGCGCCTTTGCCTCGGCCGAGAGAAAAGGCCCCTGTCTGATCAAGGCTGAATCCGAACAACTCAAATGGGAAATGGAACGCTGTTCCGTATTGGACGTTCTTCCCGAACTGGTCGTCATTCTCAACGATGAACGCCAGATTCTTTTTGCCAACCGGACTCTGCTGGAGGCTTTACATCTGGAAAACGATTTCACTATCCTCGGAATGCGGCCCGGGGAACTGCTCGACTGCATCCACGCCAAAAACGATTCGGGCGGATGCGGGACAACGGAATTCTGCAGAATGTGCGGCGCCGTCAATGCAATTCTCCATACTCAGAATTTTCATTGCAACACCTCCCGTGAATGCAACATCATTACCTCCGCGGACAAGGCCCGCAACTTCCGGGTCTGGACCAGTCCATTTCTCTGTCATGGCGAGAGTTTCACGTTAGTGATGCTGCGCGACATCGCCGACGAGGTATACCGGAATTCGCTGGAACGTATTTTCTTTCATGACCTGATCAACATCGTCTCCGGACTTTACGGTCTGCTCACCATCATCAACGACAATCCGGACGACTTCCGGGAAAATCATAAACTGCTTGTCGGATTGACGGAAGAACTCCTGGAACAGATCAATTCTCAAAAAGATCTGCTGGCCGCCGAAGATGGTTCCATTTGCGTAAACGCAAGCTCCGTTTCGAGTCTCGGCATCATGAAATTCGTCGCGGATGTGCTCAATAACCTTCAGACGGACGACAATACAAAAATTGTCCTTGAAAAGAATTCGGAAGACATCAAATTCCAAACGGACTCGCGGCTTCTGAAAAGAATCCTCATCAACATGGGAAAGAACGCATTGGAGGCGTCCGGCCCGGAAGAACCGGCAGTAATGAAGGTCTCCTCTGCTGACAGCAAGGTGATTTTTGAGGTTCATAACAAGGGATATATCCAGTCGGACGTCCAGCTTCAGATATTCAACCGCTTTTTCTCCACCAAAGGCTGCGGGCGCGGTCTCGGCACTTACAGCACCAGACTTCTTGCGGAAAAATACCTGCAAGGGAAAGTCTATTTCACCACTTCCGAGGAACAGGGCACCTCATTTTTTCTGGAACTTCCGACGGAATTGAAAAAGGGGGAGGGCTCTGCCGGTCAGATATCCTGATGGAAGCAGGCCGTCCGTCTTTTTCAGAATAATCGTAAAAAAACAGATATATAAGGGGGGACTATGAAAAATCCGTTTCGAGAAATCTCAACGGGCGGCATGATGATGCTTGCGCTCACCATAGCCACTTTCGGAGCGTATGCGCTCACTTCGTTATTTCTCCTTTTCTGGATTCCGGGCTTCATCCCTCTGGAAAGCATCTTCCTGATGCCGGTTGTCTTTCTGATTCTTCTCCTCTGGTGCGGCGTCCGGAACATCCGGTTTTACAACCGGCTAAACCGCGAACTCTTCACCGGCTGGATGATGCCGCATTATGCATTCAATGCGTTTCTGGTTCTGTTTATTTCCGGATTTTTCTTCGCCGTGTTTCGAATCCGCAACTTTGATTTTCCGGAATACTGGGGACAGCTTTTCATCACGGTGCTGATCGTTTATTTCTTCGGGATATTGCCGCTTCCCACCGCGTTCAAGAAGTCGAGGAAGGCCGGACTTTATGCCGCTGCATGCCTTGTCTGCATGCTGGGTGGTTTCCTTCTGTTGTGTCTGGCATGGAAAATACTGTATTACACTGTCGCATCGCCATTCATCATCATTGAAAGAATAAACTGAAGAAAGGAGGATTCCATGATTGCAAATGCCAACAACTGGTTTTCTCTTTTCGGACAGAAGATTCCGCTCGACTGGCTTCATTTCGGATGGATTGCGGGACTCGGTCTCCTGCTGCTTCTGGCGGCGTATCTTCTTTATGCAAAAATGCTTTCCGAACTCACCGGAGAGCCTCTTCGAAAAATGTTCCCGAAGCCGGTCATCTGTCTCATCGGCACGGCGGCGATATGCTACGTGCTGTTCTTTTTACTGAGCCTTTTTGCCTCAATCCAGGCCGAATCTGCCCGGCGTAAAATTCAGGACCGTTTCGGACGTTATCCCTCCGTCGGAGGATTCAACGAGATCTATTTCGCGGGGCAGAAACAGGACAAAGTTTTCTGGGATTATCTCGAAAAAGTCATGGAATCGCACAGGAACGGGATGTTCAAGGTTCCCGACGGCAAAACAAACGCGCTGTATGAAATTTCTCCCTGCCATTTTCTGGAACTCACCGGGGAGGAAAAACGCATGTTCAGAAACAATCTGGCAAAAGTTTCATCTTCACTTGCGAAATTGGATGAAACCCTGAAGGGAGGCATTCCGAAATTTCCGCTTGAGGTGAAAAAGAATCAGGTGTTCAATACACTGCTTCCGCAGCTCAACATCATGCGTTCGTTCTGCCGTCAGATGGAATGGCGGACCTATATGGCGCTGGAGGCGGGAAACATGGCGGAGGCTTCCCGTATTTCGGAATTCACCCGCGAGATGGCGCAATATGGAGAAAACGAAGTGTTTCTGATCGGAACTCTGGTGGGGATAGCCTGCTATAATATCTACTTCGATTCCATTGAACAGCTCGTGGAAAAACACGCGCTCACACGGGAACAGATTCGAATGATCTCGCAGGAACTTATCGCACTGGAAAAAAGATTTCCGCAGATAGAAAAGAACACCCTTTTTTCTGAGGCTGTCGGAGGAAATGATCTTTTCGGATCCATTTTGTCCGGAGACATTCAGAAAATCCGGTATGAAGAAGTCATCCGCGTCATTCCGATCCGGAGCCTGCCTTTCTTTCTGCCGCAGTTTCAATGGCTGCTCCTGCGGAATCAGACCTCTTACCTTCGATTTTACGATGCGGAGAACTTTGAAACGATTCCGGATGTCAGAAAAGAGGAAATGACACCGAGCAATAAGATGGCTGACTTACTCATTCCCTCCCTGAAATCGGCTGGGAAAAAATTCCGGCAGCTGATCGCCCGCAACCGGGCGGAACGCGTGATTCTGGCATGCGAACTTTTCCGGATGGACACTGGAAAATATCCGACGTCCGCTTCCGAGCTCGTGCCGAAATATCTGGATAAGATTCCGGACGATCCCTTCACCGGGAAGCCTCTTCTTTTCCGGGCGGGGAAAATCAAAGTGGGAGCAGGAAAAATCGTAGAAAAGAATAAAGCCATCCGCATCGTCGACGAGCCGAAGGAGATCGAAGGAATCCAGGTCTGGAGCATCGGACCGAACGGCAAGGATGAGGGCGGACAACGCGACAACATGAAACACCAGGATGACACCCGCGCAGTGATCCGGACACCATAAACGCCATCTGAAAAATTCAGCTCGTTTTTCGGCAAAAAACGCATAAAAGTGGAATCCGCACAGGATTTTTACGGCAACCGGCGTTATATTATATGTCTCCCGTTACATAAAGAAAACGGCGTCTCTTCCGTATTTGTTCCGGGAAAAGAGAACCAATTATGCGTGAACACACCGAAAAACTCGGCACAGATCCCATCCTGCCGCTGCTGCTGAAACTGGCGCTGCCTTCCATGGCGGGATTGATCATCGGGAACCTGTATGTGGTCGTCGACCGGATGTTCGTCGGGAAATTCGTCGGCGCGACCGGGCTGGCGGCCATGAATGCCGCGATGCCGATCACCATGATCATCTTCGCCATTTCGATTCTGATCGGACGCGGCAGCATGGTTCTTTATTCCATTGAACTGGGCAAAAAGAATTATGCCGAGGCACAGAAACTTTTCGGCATGTCCATATTTCTATACCTGATCGCGGCTTCCTTCATCACCGTCGGCGGACTGATCTTTCTCGATCCCCTGCTCTACCTTTTCGGAATTCCGACCGAAGCGCTGCAGCTCGGACGGGAATATCTGGCGGTCTCCCTGCTGGGAACCATTTTCGTCATGCTCGCTTTCCAGAACAACCTGATCCGCGGCGAAGGCTATTCGGGACTGGCCATGTTCACCCAGGTGATCGGTGCCATATTGAATGTGGGGCTCGATGCCGTTTTCATGGGAGGATTCGGATGGGGAATGAGCGGAGCGGCCTGGGCGACCGTCATAGCACAGGGGGCGTCGGCACTGTGGGTGATGTATTTCTTCCGTTCCCACCGCAGCATCTCGAAACTCGACTGGAGGACCTTCCGGTTCTATGGTCTGGACTACCTGTGGCGCATCCTCTACAACGGCTGTTCCCCCTTTGCGATCAATATTGCGGGAAGCCTCATCTGGACCATTCAGAACCATATGCTTCTCCGTTACGGAAGCCTGCTGGCGATGTCCGCTTTCGGCGTGATCCTGACCATCAACCAGCTTCTGATGGGGCTGATCTTCGGGGTCTGCATGGGAATGCAGCCGCTGGTCGGTTATAACTTCGGGGGCGGGAAATATACACGGGTGTTGAGCACTTTCCGTTTCACGGTTTTTCTCACGGCCCTTTTCACAATCATTCCGTATCTCTGCATTCAGATTTTCGCACGCCCGATCTTTCTGATGTTCGTCGACCCGAACGATACCGAACTCATCCGGATCGGGGTCTACTCGATGCGCTGTTACATGCTGCTGTTTCCGATCGCCACCGGGAGCATCCTGGTTTCGCAATATTTCCAGAGCATCGGGCGCGCCCCGGTGGCCCTCTTCATCGCCATGACCCGCCAGATCGTTTTTCAGATTCCGCTGGTCCTGATCCTGCCGCAGTTTTTCGGCTATTCCGGGGTTCTTTTCTCCGGCCCGCTTGGCGACACCCTCGCTTTCTTCGTCGCCTATTTTCTGATGAAACGCGAACTTCGACGTCTCCACGAGGCATCACGGGAAGAGTGCGCACTGTCTCCGGAAACCTGTAATGCGGCCTGATTTCGGGATTTTTTTGCATTTTTTCCCATTTCATGCCGGCAAAGTATTCAAAACCACTGGATATTTTTGCAAATTGTATTATAATTATCAGGATAAG
>CAYWZD010000260.1:0-6126 GCA_964462755.1 uncultured Victivallales bacterium
GCGACACCACATACACCTACAATCGAAGGCTGGGCGATCTGGATTACTGCAAGAAGGGGATTGCCGGTTATCATCCCCGCAAAGTTTCCAGCGCCAAATTTCCGACCCGGTTTGCAACCTTGATGGAAGGCATCTATGACGGAGAACGCATGACTGTTGTTACCGCGGCCTCTGACATTGACCATCTTTCCCATCCGCATTTCCGCCGCAACAACCATCTGTTCGCAGACGGTCACGCGGAGGCGGTCAACATGTATCAATCCTACGCCGACTGGCGAGCATGGTGTCTGCCATACAGCTATATGCCCGACCGTCAATGGGACGCAAATTCAAGTCAATGGTAAAATGGAGCTTACGCTTATGAACAGATATCTGGTCCTTTTGTTTGTCATGGCCTTTTCACTTCAGGCGGTGGATTATGCGATAGTGCTTCCTGAAGACGCCATTCCGGCGGAAAAAACAGCTGGACGCGAACTCCAACACTTTCTCTCCAGACTTTCCGGAAAGTCGACCGCTCTCGTTTCACCCGGGGAGAGCGGCAGGCTGAATACCTTCTATCTGGGGCAGACTCCTGCCACAGCTGCCGCACTGGGGCTTAAAGACTTCACAAGTTTCAAGCCGGATGAAGTTATTCTGCGCCGGATCGGCAATGATTTTTATCTGACCGGAAACCGGCCTCGAGGCACCCTCTATGCCGTTTATACTTTTTTGGAGGATTTCTGCGGGGTGCGGTTCCTTGCCCCTGACGAAACTCTTTTTCCGGAGAAATTTTCCCTCCCGGCAAAACTGGATTATCGTTATGCCCCCGCCTTCATCCTCAGGGAATGTCCGCTGCCTTCTCTCCGTCAGGACAGTCCATTCTCCGCCCGCAGAAAAGTAAACGGACACTGGCAGAAAACAACAGAGGAATGGGGCGGGCATGAGAAGATTCTCGGATTCTGTCATACCTTTGCCATGTTGATGCCGCCGGAAAAATACGCTGAAACGCATCCGGAATATTATTCGGAGATCAACGGACAGCGCCGTCCGTTCGGCAATCAGTTGTGCCTTTCCAATAAAGAGATGCGCAAAGAATTGATCAAAAACGTCAGTGCATGGCTCAAAAAGAATCCCGGTGCGAAGATCGTGTCGATCAGCCAGGATGACAACAAGTCCTATTGTCAATGCCGGGAATGTAAAATGCTGGCGGCAAAATACGGCGATACCCAGTCAGGCGTGCTGATCGATCTGCTGAACGAGCTCGGAGCCTCACTGGAAAAAGAATTCCCCGGCGTATATTTTGAAACGCTGGCTTATGATTATTCCGTGACCGCACCCGAGAACATCCGGCCGCGCCATAATGTGCTGGTCCGGCTGTGCTCGAACAGCTGTGATTACGGGCGTCCATTGTCCCATCCGGTCAATGCCCCGTTCGGCGATGCATTAAAAGCGTGGAGCGAACTGACTCCGCGCCTGATGGTATGGAATTATGTCTCGCTCTTCCATAATTATATCATCCCGAATCCGAACTGGGGCCTCCATGGAGAAAATCTCCGTTTCTTCCGGGATAACGGGACGATTGCAGTATTCAATCAGGCAGGAGGAAGCACTAATGCGGATTTCACTCCGATGCGCGCCTACATCAACAGCAAACTGTTGTGGAATCCGGATTTGGATGAATCTCTTCTGATCAAGGAATTTATTTACGGTTACTACGGCAAGGACGCCGCTCCATGTCTTGAAAAGTATCTGTCTCTGATGCAACTGGACTATGCCGTTCTTCCCGCGGACTTCAAATTGAAATGGGATACCCGGATTGAAGACTGGCTCACCTATGAAAAGTTGGAACAGGCAATGAAGCTGATGGAACAGGCTGTTTCTCTCTCCAAAGGAAAATATGCCGATCGGGTAAAAACGGCCAAGACGGCAATCAATTTTGCCTTTCTGCTGCATCCGGAAACCCCGGACCGTTATGCAAAAAATTTGAGCGTTCCGCAGAAAATCTACCGGGAGTTTTGCGAACAGACCCGCAATGACCGGAACTACGGTGAAGGTCATGATCTGAATATATGCAAAAACAGTCTCGCGTGTCTTTACGGAATCAAAAAAAACGTGGACACGGCGGATTTGCCGCCGCAAATTCAAAAGCTCGGACAGGACAATCTGCTTGTGGTTCCAGCAGAAGAAATGACTGCATGGGAAAACAAAATCCGGACGGAACGCAAGGATGGATTCATCCGGATGCGGAGCGATCATAAAGCCTGGCTGATCCAGTTCGGCGATTTTGCCATGCGGACCCGCGGGAAAGGACAATGGCAACTGTTCGCGGAAATCCGCACCGGGGGGAATCCCGCTTGGAAAGACAAGGCGCTCGAGGCGGGAATATACGATGGAGCGACAAAAAAAAATCATTTGAGATACTTCCCCTATTCTGCGGTGGCCGGCAAAGATTTCAAACTGGTGGACTTGGGCACTTATCATTTTCAGTCAGGCAAGGAGTATTTCTACTGTGCGCCTGTCAATGACCCGAGGGGGGAATATATTGATGTAAGGCGTCTGATCCTGGTCAGAAAGTGATTCGCCCGTTTTCCGAGATCATTTTTTCAAGCCGCAACATCCGTTACGCGCGGGCGTAAAGACATTTCAGATAGTGGGATTCCCGGAAATCGGCCGGATGGTCCTTGGCTTCCGCGCGGCGGTCGAACTCCTGAAGAGAACGTCCCGCATTCCGTGCCGCCCGGTGGACTTCCTCGAAAAGTTCGTCCGCGGCCACCCGGCTGGAACAGGAGGCAAATACCAGAATTCCGTTTTTGCGAAGAAGACGCACCGCCAGCGTCGCCAGCCGCGAATACGAATTCAGGGCGGTCGTCCGTTCCGCAGACGACTTGGCGAAGGAAGGCGGGTCCACGATCACGAGGTCGAACCGTTCCCCCTTTTCGTCCAGCGTCTTCATTGCCTGAAATGCATCGTCGGCGATTCCACGGTGACGACAGGACGCCACGCCGGAAAAGTGCCGGTTCAGCTCGAAATTCCGTTCGGAAGCGGCGATCGCCTGTTTGCTGAAATCGACGTCCGTGACTTCCTCCGCGCCGTTCCGGGCGGCATACAGCGAAAAGCCGCCGGAATAGGAAAACACGTTGAGGACTTTTTTCAATCCGGCGGCAAGTTCGCCGACCTTGGCGCGGTTCTCCCGCTGATCCAGGAAAAAGCCGGTCTTCTGCCCTTCCTTCACATCGGCTTCGAACCGCAGGGAATTTTCGAGGAATTCGACCCGTCCGTCCCAGTCAGGAGGACCAAACAGCATGCCGTCCTCCAGATGGCGGCGGATTTCCGGAGACAGGGCGGAGACTTCCCGGGAAAAGCGAAGGGCAAGACGGTTCAAGCCAGGATTGGCCGCGCACAGAGCATCCGCGACATGTCCCAGATACGGAATCCATGCCGCCGTATAAACTTTCAGGGCAAGGACATCGTCATAACGGTCGGCCACCAGTCCGGAAAAGCCGTCCGACTCGCCGTTGACCAGACGCCACGCATTGGTTTCGGGTCCGAAAAGACCTTCCCTGCGGTGCGCCGCCTTCTCCGCCAGCTCCTTGAAAAGGACGGGGCCGATATCCGGCGCGGTCGCGCCCCAGGCAAGCACCCGGATGCGGATGTCGGAAAAAGGATCGAGGATTCCCGCCCCCGTTTTTTTACGGTCGTCAAACAAAACGGCAATGTCGCCGGGAAGGATTTTCTCCGGCGGCTTTGCGATGGAATCCTCGAAAACCCACGGATGCCGCCGACGCACCGACTGAAGGCCTTTCGGCAGAAGCCGGACCGCCTTGACTTGCGGCGCGTCCGCATACGGAAGGGAATGGTTCATCGGGATGAAAAAGTTACTTCAGCTTGTTCAATTCGGCGGAACGTTCCGCGGCGGCGACCACCGCTTTCAGGACCGTGCTGCGGAAGGCGCCTTCTTCGAGTTTGGCGACGCCGCGCGCGGTGGTCCCGCCGGGCGAGATGACCGCGTCGCGCAAGGCCGCCGGGGAATCTTCGCCGGAAAGCACCATTTTCGCGCTTCCGTAGACCGTCTGGGCGGCCAGCTCCACCGCCACATCGCGGGGGAGTCCGGCAAACACGCCGCCGTCCGCCAGCGCCATGATAAACTCGAACACATACGCGGGACCGCTTCCGCTCAATCCCGTCACGGCGTCCATCAGGGATTCCGGCACCTGCCGGCAGCGTCCGAAGGAGGACAGTATTTCACGGGCGGTTTCCGCATCGGCGGGCAGAGCGTCTTTCGAGGGGGCGAAACAGCTCATCCCCTCCCCCGCCAGAGCCGGGGTGTTGGGCATTACGCGGACGACCCGGCGGATGCCGGAAAGCGCGGACAGATTTTCGAGGGAGACACCCGCCACGATGGAGATGAGCAAAGCATTCTTTATCAGGGGCGCGGCATCCTTGAGAGCCTCTTTGATATACTGCGGCTTGACCGCGAGAATTACGATGTCGGCGTTGGCGAGGGCTTTTTTCAGTGTCGCTTCGCAGGGAATGGAGGTTTTGGCGGTAAAGGCTTTGGCGGCGGCTTCCGAAGGATCGAAGGCGGACAGTTTCAATCCAGCTGAACCATTCCGGGCAAGAAGCCCCTTTCCGATGGCGGTCGCCATTTTTCCGGCGCCGATGAATGCGATTTTCCCTTTCATATTCAAACTCCCGATATTGGATTGTTCTGATCTGTTTCCGGATAATATAACCATTATTTGCGGATTTGTCACCGAAAAAAGATGAAAAATCGAAAAAATGCGTTATTTTACCGGGATAAGGAAGAACAAAGCATGAAAAATGACCGCATTTCGGAAAAAATAATCATGACGGCCGCCCGTGCGCTCGCGGAGTGGGAGAAGTCAAATGCGACGCTGGACGATTGTCTCGACGCGATCCGCGAAGAGGGAGGACCGGGCAAGTCCGCCGCCGCGTCGCTCCTGTTCGAGTATTTCCGGCACAAGAAATACATCGACGACTTGATCGCTTCCCGCGCACGAAAAGGAAACGTGAAGCCGGAACTCCGCATCCTGCTGGCCTGCGCCCTGACGCAGGCAATTTTCCAGACCGGCATCGCGGCACAGTCCGCGGTCAATGTGGCGGTCGATTGCGCCAAGCGGAGATTCGGACACGGCCCCGCGTCTTTCGTCAACGCGATGCTCCGGGCCGCCCTTGCATCGGAAGAGATCAAAAATCCGCCGCCGTTCTCGTTTCCGGAAGCGCTCAGGGAGCGCTGGAACCGGGTCCTCGGAGAACAGTTCACTGCGGACATGCTGGCCTGTTACGCCTCGAATCCGGCTCCGGTCTTCCGTCTTCGCGGGGAGCTCCCGACGGTCGAGGAACCGGACATTTTCCAGGAGCTTCCCCTGCCCTCCTTTGCCGACGGTTTCCGCTTTTTCGAAATTCTCAAACCGGGAAAATTCTTCGCCCTTCCGTGGCTGGAACAGGGGCTTGTCTACGTGCAGGACCCGGCGACCGCATGGGCGCTTTCCCTGCTGGAAAGACCGGTGTCCGGCTCCGTATTGGACGCCTGTGCCGCGCCCGGAGGCAAGTCGATCCTGCTGTGGGACATGGCCGATCGGGACCGTCTGAAATTGACCGTCGCGGACCGTTCCCCCCAGCGGCTGGCGATACTGAAAAGCAATCTGGCGCGGGCGGGAGTCCGGGCGAAAACAGTGCAGGCTTCGGCACAGGAAAATCCTTTTGCGGACGCCTCGTTCGACCTGATTCTGGCGGACGTCCCCTGCGGGAACAGCGGAGTGATCCGGCGTCGTTGCGACGCCCCGTGGCGTTTCCGCGAACAACAGCTCGGAGACCTTTCCGCGCTACAGACGGAAATCCTTTCCTCGCTGGCGCGTCTGGTCAAGCCCGGCGGACGCATTCTTTATTCCACATGCAGCATCGAGCGGGAGGAAGACGAACTGCCTGTCGAACTCTTCCTTGCCGCGAATCCAGCATTCCAGCTCGAAAAACAGCAGAGGCTGATGCCGTCCGCCGTAAACGACGGCGCATTCGGCGCCCTGCTGATCCGTAAATCCTGACTTACCCGAGGGAAACACACATGAAGAAACCTAAAATCGTTATTCTGGACGGCTATCCGGCCAACCCGGGCGACCTTTCCTGGGA
>CAYWZD010000261.1:0-6113 GCA_964462755.1 uncultured Victivallales bacterium
CCTTGAGAAAACGGCGGATGTCGTTCCATTGTTTCTCCCGGATTTTCTCGTATCCTGCGAGGGGGTATTTCCAGACCAGATCGGAATGGTGTCCGCAGCAGAGGTAGGTTTTTCCGGGACGGGGCTGGGGAACTGTTTTTGCGGTTTCCGCAGGGGAGGGGGGCGTTTCCGCGGGTTCGCGGACGTAGAACCCTCCCGCGCCGCGGCACTCGATCATGCCGTAGTCGACGAGTTCCTTCAGGGCGCTGTGAACGACCGAGGAACTGATTTCAAAGTAATCCGACATTTCGCGCACGGTGGCCAGACGGTTTCCCGGCGGGAGCTGTCCCGACCGGATGTTTTCCCGGATGGTATTGATGACCTTCTGGCGTTTGGTCGGTTCCGTATTCAAGCCTTTGAGCATACTTCCTGACTCCTCATTTCGACGTTCCGTTCAACAGAAGCTGGAGCTGTCCGGGATAGGTATCTCCGCTGGCCGTTCCGGCTCCGTTGACGCTGACTCCGTAGGTGATACTGTTGCCCAGACAGACAATCCGTCGGGCGTTGATTTTATTTGTCCTGATTTTCTGGAAAACCATTTCCGCCAGTTTCCGGTATCCTTCCGGGGTCAGATGAACGCCGTCCACTCCGCCGAGGTTGTCCGGATTGCGGATCAGGGAATTTTTTCCGGAGGTTCCCTGTTTCATGACTTCGGCATAGAGGTCCGCCAGCGGGATCTTGTTTTTCTCCGCGGTGTTCCTGATGATCTTGTTTGCTTCGATGATTCGCGCATTCGGACTCATGGACCCGAATTTTTCCGGCTGGTTGCGAATGTAAAGAAGTTTTTCATTGCAGGGAGGAATCGTCACTGCGATGACACTGCTTCCCGAATCCAGCAGACTCCGGACCACCCGGTTGTAATTTTCTTTGAATTCGGGGAGGGGCGTCAGCCCGGCGGAATTGGTCATGTCGTTGGTTCCGATCAGAAGGACGGTGAGGTCCGGATTCATGTTCAGCGTAATCAACAGCCGTTCGTAATTCAGCATGGTGACAGACAGTCCCGGCGTTCCGAGATTGAAGACTTCCGTATCCGCCGCGCAGATGGAACAGAGCATGATGCCAGTCAGAATCAATGTTGTTTTCTTCATGATGGTTCTCCTCCCGTTTCTATAATTATATCCCGGTCCCGGAAAATGTCAAGGGGCGGATCGAACAAAATCGAACAAAAATCGAACAAAACAGAACGGAACGCTGGAAAAGCCCCTGATGCAGGCCCTTGCATCGATCGGGGAAGGACCGTACAGAAGAGAACACGGACAATACAAGGGAGAAACGGAAGGAAAAAACGAAGGCCGGGCCGGGTTACTTCACAAGATCCGCAAAACCGGCCTGGATGAAGCCTGCCAGCGCCTCCGGGTTGAGCGCCAGATTCAGGCCGACACGTCCGCCGCTGACACACACGGGATCGAACAGGATCGCGGTTTCGTCGAGGAAGGTCGGAAACTGTTTTTTCATGCCGATCGGCGAACAGCCTCCGTGCATGTATCCGGTCAGGGGAAAGAGCTGTTTGAGATGGATCAGTTCGATGCTTTTCCGGTTTGCCGCGCGCGCGGCCTTTTTCAGGTCCAGCTCGGAGGAAGCCGGGATGACAAAGACGAAGTATTCGCGTCCGGGCGCTTCGGCGACCAGTGTTTTGAAGGTCTGTTCCACATCCCGTCCGATTTTTTCCGCCACGGAGACTGCATCGATTCTGCCGTCTTCAGTCGGGTATTCCACCGCCTCATACGGGATTCCGGCGGCGTCCAGAAGACGCATGGCATTGCTTTTGATCATGCGGGAAAACTCCATTGAAAAACCGGTCTTTCAAAAGGCCGGACAAAGTTTCAGTGAATGGTGTAGATGTATTCCCCCTTCGGGAAGATGGCCGGGACGACGACCAGCAGGGAGGCCGCGAATACGATGCAGACCGCATACACCAGAAAGAGGGTCTGATAGTGACAGAAGGTCATTCCCATGGAGTTCCACGAGAGGGCCAGCGCGCCCGACCCCAGAATGATCGAGCTCATGAAGCGGGAGAGTCCCGAACCGGCATAATAGAAGGAATTGCAGAACGCCATCGCCATGACTTTGTTGTCCGGATTGGCCAGCGCCATCATTTCGCTGGACGAGGAGATGTTCGCGCATGCGAAGGTAAAGCTGTAGAGGAATAGAATGGACGCGATGGTGAAGTAAAGCCACGCGTCCGGCATGATCCCTTTGCTCATGAAGAACAGCGAGAGGTTGGTGACCGCGTAAATGACATGCACCGCCAGAAAGGTCATTTTGATGCCGTGCCGCCGGATGATCGATCCGGCGAAGAAGGAGCCGACCAGCATTCCCGCCAGCGTGATGGACGAAATGAACACGATGATGTTGTCCGGGGCCTGAAGCCCTTTCTTCATATAAAGCGTAACGAGGGGAATGGTTCCGTACGCGGCCAGATTCAGGATGAAGAGATAAACGGAGTATCCGGCCAGCGGCTTGTTCGCCAGCGCCATATTCAGACCTTCTTTGAAATTCACTTCCTTCCTGCTGGTTTCTGTCTTGAAATTCGGGATGCGGGCGATGAAATAAAGTTTGAAGGCGAAGATGAACATACTGAACAGCATGACCGCCTGAAGCACCCGGATGGACGGGCTTTTGCCGATCACCATGCCGATTCCGCCCAGAAGCATGGCCGCCGAAAGCTGCCACGAAAAGCGCATTTTTCCGAGATATGTGCTCCGTCTTTCCTGCGTCAGAAAGGTGTCCAGCAAGGGAAACCAGGCGGAGATGTAGATGGTATGGAAGATGGAGAATACGGCCAGCGCCAGCAGAAGAACCATAACCGAGGCGTTTCCGAAGAAAGGCGCGCAGACGATGACTCCGAACAGCAGGAGGGAGAAGAAGGTCGCCCGGAGAATGGTCTGCTGGTAGGAACTGGTGCGGAGAGTGATCCACGCGGACGGAATGGTGAAGAAGCCGATGGCGAGGGGCACCAGGGAGGTTGTGATCATCGTGAAGGTGTCGCTTGCGCCGAGCATGTTTGCATACAGGATGATGATGGCGGCATCCGTGAACGGCACATCTCCCATGCTGGTGCAGCAGCTGGACAGAATGGAATCTTTTTCCGCCTGCCGCGCCAGAGACGGCGTCAGCGCCGTTTTCTGCTGATAACGAAACATAAACCGGATCGATCCTTGTTTTTTCAAATAAGTGCTTGCCGGCGAGAACCGGTAATGTGAAAAGGATTACTATACTCCGGAAATGCCGGAATTCAAGTTCATGGCTGTCCGCGGTCATTAGCCTCCGTGTCCGGGAAAAGCAGCGCTTGATTGATTGCATGATATTTATTATGAAATGGTTGTATTATTTTATTTCTCACGTTTCCGGAAGACTCGAGTCCCGATTCTGACGGGAGCCTTCGGAGGAGGGAAAATCTTTTGCCTCAAGTAGAGTCTTTTCCGAATTTTACTTGTATTGACAGTCGGTGACGCAGAAAAAGAAAAAACTTTCACTTTTTTTGTCTTTGACACTGGAAAGTTGGATGAATGACTGTATAATTTAGGAGGGGTGAAATAATTTTGTGTACCCCGTTTTCCGGGATTGTGATTCCGCCGTTTATGGAAACGGGTTCTGAAAACAGGGGTGGGAGGTTTCATGTTCCTGTAACCCGGCCGCATTTCCACATTGCCGAGAATTTGGAAAAAAGGGAAGGGGAGAACGTTCCCGATGAAAAAAATCATACACCTGTTCACAATTCTCCTTTCTTTGATGGGTGCGACCGCTTTTTCCGAGCCTGGCGACGAGCGTCCGGTCAAGCGTATCCTGATGTTTGTTTCCTACCATATGACCCATGCGTGGACCCGTCAGCTGGCAGCGGGGATTCAGAATGACACGGGAGGGCTGTCTTACCGTCTGGACTACAATATTGTGGAACTGGATGCTCTCCGTTCACGGGACCGGAATGCCTGGGAAAAGAAAATCCAGTCGTACCTTCCGGCGCTCCGGGAGAAGTATTACGACATGGTGGTGGTCGTGGACGATGACGCGGTCCAGCTGTTTCTGGAACATTACGCGGAACTGCCGAAAGACCTGCCGATTATTTTCGCGGGATATGAAAACTACACGAAGGAATTCCAGAAGAAATATCCCAATGTGACAGGAACAGTTCAGAATTTCGACGTGGCGGATTCCGTCCGGGTGGGTTTGAAGCTGTTTCCGGAGACGCGGAATGTCGTCATTCTGGTGGATTCCACTCCCTCGGGCCGGAGATTCGAGTCTATTCTGCGGGAATCCCTGCCGTCCTTCAAGGATGTGAATGTCATCTATCTCAGCGATTCCGGGCGGACGCCGGCGGAGATGCTTGCGGAAATCAGAAAACTCCCGCGCGATTCTCTGTTTGTGCTGACGCCCTGGCGGGGCCTGTATCATTCCGCGGATCACCCTCAGACGCCGGCTTCTTTCGGAGTCGATCTTGTAAGAGCTGCGGGGCGTCCGTTTCTGGTGTGTGAAGACTCTCTCTTCGGAAGCGGGGCTCTCGGCGGGTTCATGGTGACCGCGGAGGATCAGGCGAAGGAGGCGGCTTCCGTCATTCGCAGAATATTCGATTCCGGAAACGTGAAGAATGTTCCTGTGGTCCAGAGTGTTCCGCATCCGCTGTTCGACTACAAGCTTCTGGAAGAGAAGGGGCTCAAGCCGAAAGCCCTTCCTCCCGAAACCGTATTCGTGAATGAACCGCCGCCGATATGGAGGGTTTACCGGAAATGGGTTCTGTTGTCTGTCGGCGGTTTTCTGCTGGTGATCGGCGGAATCCTGGGCTATATTTATGTGAGCCGCCGTACATTGTACCGCAGTCTGTCTCTCTTGAAGGCTCTGCCGGGACGAGTCGGCGTATGCACACGGAAAGAGCGGATTCTGTTTCTCCACGCGGATGACGCGGACCTTCTCGGGTACCGGATCAAGTATATCTGCGATGTTCCGCATATCGATTATGAAAAAATTTCCAAAGCGATCGCCACGGTTTTTGAAACGAAAAAGTCTCTTACGATCGATTATGAATACCGGAGCTGCAAACGGGCAATGGCGATTGCGCCTCTGGATCGGAATGTGTTCGGCGTGGATACGATTGTGTGGTTCTCGCACGACAACACCGAACTTCAGAAGTCCAGATATATTGCGGAGGAAGCTGCCGAACGTTTCTCGCAGACCCTTCTGTGCATAGGGGATGCGGTAATCGCCACCGATTGCGAAGGCCGTATTACGATTCTCAATCCTGTTGCGGAGAAGCTGATCGGCTATGCCCAGAAGGAGGCGGTCGGACGTGCGCACGATGAGGTCTTCAGAATTGTCGACTGCAAGAATGGTTCCCCGCTTGTTTCTCCACTGTCGGAAGTCCTTGCTTCCGGGACGCCCGTGAAAGCGGCGGAGAACATTGATCTGCTTTCCCGTACGGGGACCCGTTCCCATATTTCCGAAAGTGCCGCCCCGATCAAGAACAGTCAGGGGAAAGTCATCGGCGCCATTCTGGTATTCCGGGATATGACGGAGGAATATGAAAAGCGCGATCGTCTGCGGAACAGCACTCTGGCCTTTGAATTCGCCAGCGAACTGACCCGTTCCGCTTATTTCCGCTTCGATCCGCAGACCCGCCGGATCGAAGGCTCCAAACTGCTTTCTGAACTGTGTCCGATCGAAAACGGGTGTTATCTTCCGGAAGAGAAATGGGTCCATCCGGCGGATCTGGAAAGACTCCTTCGCGTGAGAAAAAGTCTGATTTCCGGGGAGAACAAGGTGATCAGCGCTGACTACCGTTCCTCTTATTTCGGAGGAATGCGTTACTTCCGCATCAAAGCGACCCGCGGCAAAAGTGTTTCCAATAATCTCGAACTGATCGGGGTCATTCAGGATATTACAGAAATCACCGAAACTCTTCCGAAAGCCCAGGATCTGCTTCCCCTCTGGGATCTGGTCATGTATTCGATTCCGGTGATGTTCTTCATCAAGAACGCACAGGATGATTTCCGTTATATCATGGTGAACACCGAATTCGCAAATCTGATCGGACGTCCCGCGGAAGACATCATCGGAAGGACGGATGCCGAGGTTATTCCAAT
>CAYWZD010000262.1:0-6106 GCA_964462755.1 uncultured Victivallales bacterium
TCGGGGTATTGCGTTTTATCGAATATTTTTCAATCAGACCTGCTGAAGTTTCATTATTTCAGCAGGTTTGATTTTGTTTTTGATTGACTTTATATGTTTTAAGTAAGATATTTAATTGCGAAAATGATTAAGACGCAAAGGTATGGAGGCAATAACATGTTTAATATGACGAAAATACGGGCGAGTAACGGAGCGGGAAAATCGTTTTATGCGAATCATCTTGCGGCGAATGACTATTACTCGGAATCGGAAAAAATCGAAGGGTATTGGAAAGGTACCCTGTTACATGATTTCAGGTTGCTGGAGAAGAAAGTGGAACTGGACGCGTTTTCTCAGTTTCAAAGAGGAATCAATCCTGTGACCGGAGGGAATTTGACCCAGCGTCGTGTGACAGGCGGACCGAGATTTTTTGATTTTCAGGTTGCGGCGCCGAAGTCGGTGTCGATTATGAGTATGTTTGACAAGCGATTGCTTGAAGCCCATCGGGAAGCCGTGGATACGGCCATGGGCGAGTTGGAGAATATGGCGGCGGTGCGTTTGCGGACGGGAGATAATGCTTTCACGAATAACTTTGAAATGACAGGTCAGATTATTTATGCACAATTTCATCATGATGCGAGTCGTGCGTTGGATCCGCAGCTGCATACGCATAATGTGGTGGTGAATGTGACGCAGGATTCAGACGGGAAGTACAAGGCGTTGGAGAGCGTGGAAATGTGCCGTGCGATTCGGTATATCGGGAAGGTGAAGGACTCTCTGTAATCTCGTGGTTCGCAATGTCCGGACAGGCGGATTCCCTCAAGAACCCACACGGGAAAAACTATGATTTGCGCATTTCTTCCAGCGGGGTGACGCCAAATTTTTTCTTGTAGCATACATTGAAATAGTGCGGGTAATTCCAGCCGCAGAGAACCGCCACTTCTTTGATCCGGTATTTGCGCTGTCGGAGGAGACGCCGCGCCGTTTCCAGACGGTAGTCGCGCAAATAAGCCGATGGCGTGCAGCGGTGGACCTTCCGGAAGACATGCTGCATGTAATTGGGCGACAACGAGGCCGCCGCGGCTACTTCGCCCATGGAAAGGTCGGAGCGATGATAGTGTTCATGGATATAATTGCAGATGATCTCGACAGGCTCGTTCATGCTTCGGCAATCCCCCTGCTCCAGAAAGAGCGTCAAAGCCGAAATCACGCTGGCGATGATCAGCTGGAGGTGCCCGGTATCGGAGAACTCATGGCGGCAAAAGGCGTTCAGCGCCGCCAGCGCATCATCCATCCCCAGACCGTAATTTGCAATGCCGCGATCCAGCGGAATGACCAGATTGCTCTGACTTCCCCGCAAATAATAGAGCATGTCGACATCGAAACGCACCGTGATATGGGCGGGCCGTTCATTTGCGAGCAGTCCCGGATGCAGGATGCCCGCCGAGGAAAGCCGGATTTCGCGGATGGTTTCATAATCGACCTCGGACGGCCCTTTCATACCGAAGAGCAGACGAATTTCAAAAAGCTCATGGCAGTGCAGACTGCGGGCCGGATACGGTTTGACTGAAGCATCGGATATACTCAATATCCGGCTGAAATCCGGGCAGATTGCAACCGAGCGCCGCACGATTCTCAAATATTCGATTTCATCCATGAATACAATATATCGTATCATGCAATGACTTGCAAGAGGGGAATCCCCCGAAGTTTTATGGTTATAAAAATTCACATAACGCTGGACACCAAACCGCAGGCCATTCAAATTTATGTCGATGACCGCGATCACAAACGCCCGCCTCCCCTCTACTGCCGTTTTTTTACGGGGGCAAAAACCGTTTCATGGATTGAAATTTCTGGCGGGACAGGGTATATTATTACGTTTTTCGGAAATGTAATAACTCCAGGAGATATTCCTCATGCATATGGCGGATGCGCTTCTTTCCCCACCGGTCGGAATCACAATGCTTGCCGTGTCAGGCGGAATTCTTGCCTATTCAGTCCGAAAAACCGGCAAGGAGTTCGCCGAAAACCGGATCGCGCTGATGGGCGTGGCCGGAGCTTTCGTCTTCGCCGCACAGATGATCAATTTCACCATTCCGGGCACAGGATCGAGCGGACATATCGGAGGCGCTGTGCTGCTGTCCGCCCTGTTGGGACCCGCTCCCGGATTCATCGCGATGGCAGGCGTTCTCCTGATTCAGGCGCTGTTCTTCGCCGACGGCGGACTCCTCGCGTGGGGATGCAACCTTTTCAATCTCGGATTCTTCGGATGTTTCCTGGCTTATCCGTATATTCTCCGTCCGCTGGCGGGAAAAGAGATGCGGCCGGGGCGGATCATGGCCGCGAGCTGCGCCGCCTGTATCACTGCCATGACGCTGGGAGCGTTGGCGGTCACTCTTGAGACGCTCTGTTCCGGCATAACGAAACTTCCTTTCGGGGCATTCGTCGCGGCAATGGTTCCGATTCATATCGCCATCGGCCTCGGCGAAGGACTGGCGACCGGAGCGATCCTGATGTTCCTCCGCAGGAATCTGCCGGACTATCAACTGTCGGTTCCGAAATCACAGAAGTTGTCGCTGGCAAACCTCGTATGGGTATTCGGACTGACGGCGCTCCTGATCGGCGGAGGGCTCTCCCTGCTGGCCTCTGAAAAGCCGGACGGACTGGAATGGGCGATGGAACGGGTCACGGGCAGCACCGAACTGGAAGCGACCGGACCCGTGTATACGCTGGCGGAAAAAGTGGGGAACGCGTTCGCGATCCTGCCCGATTATGCGTTCAAGGGAAGCGAAAGCCGGTTCGGCACCATTGTCGCCGGAATTGTCGGTGTCCTTCTCTGCGCCGCCGTGCTCACGGTCGCCGTCTTCCTGATCTGCAGAAAACGAAAAAAAGCGGCGACATCTTGATACGCTCATTGGACAATGCGCTTCAGCCGCTGTATAACGCCGCATCGGAGGAATCTCCGTTGCGGAGGGTCGCGTCGCTTCCGAAAGTCATTTTCCTGATTGTCTTCCTGATTCTGACCATCTCTTTCGGACGTTACGACTGGATCGGCTCCGCACTTTTCGCACTGGTTCCTCTTGTGCTTGCACGGGCGGGAGGCATGTCTCCAATACGGCTGCTCTCCCGCATGTCGGCGGCATGGCCGTTCGTGCTGTGCGCGGGAATCGCCAACTGCTTTTTCGACCGCGCACCCGTGGAAATTCTGTCAGGAACGACAGCGCCCGGCGGGGTTGTTTCCCTTGCGGTCCTGATCGGCAAGACGACTGCCGCCATCGGCATGACGCTATTGCTGGCGGTCACAACACCGATGGACGAAATTACCAAGGCGCTGGCGACTCTTCGTGTGCCGCGCATTCTGATATTGCAGCTTCAGTTTACATTCCGTTATCTCGGCGTTCTGGTCGAAGAGGCGCGCAACGCGGTGAACGCCTATCGTCTGAGGAATCCCCGCTGCCGCCGGATTCCGTTCCGGGATTGGGGGATTCTTGTCGGACGTCTTTTTCTTCGGACGCTTCAAAGAGCCGATGCGATTCACGCCGCGATGCAATGCCGACTGTTCCGCCTCGATTCTCCGCTGCCGCCGGGAAAACGCACCCGCCCCTCCGAATGGCTTGGAACTTTTCTTGCAGTCAACGTCCTGATAATTGCAAGGTGCCTCCTGTGAAAATCGAGATACAGAACCTTGTGGTGGAACATCCGGGCGGAATCCGTGCCCTGGACGGAATCGACTGTGTGTTCAACTCCGAAAAAGCCGTTTCATACGCACTTCTCGGCGCGAACGGCGCGGGAAAATCCACCCTTCTGGAAGCCATCCTCGGACTGGCGACGATCGACTCCGGACAGATTCTGGTCAATGGGGTGAAAGTCGAAAAGCATTCTCTCGGAGAGATCCGCGGACAGATCGGGCTGGTGTTCCAGAATCCGGACGACCAGCTGTTTTCCCAGACCGTGCGGGAAGACGTCGCTTTCGGCGCGGTCAATCTGCACCTTTCCCCGGAGGAAGTGGATCGCCGTGTGACGGAAGCGATGGAACGGATGAACATTGCGGCTCTCGCGGAACGGGATGTCTCGCGACTCTCGGGCGGGGAGAAACGCCGCGTCGCGCTTGCCGGAATTCTGGCAATGCGCTCCGAAGCAATCCTGTTCGACGAACCGACCTCCATGCTTGATCCGCGCGGCAGCCGTGAACTGGCGGATCATCTGAAAAAATTGCCCACCCTGAAGATTTGCGCCACGCACGATCTCGCCTTCGTCGAACGCACATGCGAGATCTGTATTGTGCTCAAAGATGGAAAAGTCGCGGCGCAGGATACCTGTTCCCGGATTCTTTCCGACCGCGCCCTTCTCGAATCCTGCGGACTGCTCTGAAAAAGAGCTTCTGGCTTTACGTTTTTCCTGTCCGGGACATTTTACAGTTCCGCTTACAGAAGCTCCCAGACGGTAAAGAAGTGCGATGTTGTCCCGGCAAGGACAAAAAGATGCCAGATCGCATGGCGGTAGGGCCGTTCATCCAGAAAGAAAAAAATGCCGGCCATGTAAAACAGGCCGCCCGCAATCAGGCATATCAGACCGGCCGTCGTCAGCCCCGAAAACAAGGAACGGATGCACAACAGGCACAGCCAGCCCATAATGAGGTGCAGATACAGGGACAGTCCGCCGTATTCTTTCATGGAGAAGCATTTAATGACAATCCCGATTCCAGCCAGCGACCACACCGCGATCAGGATTCCCCATCCCCACGCGCCGCCGACCGCGGACAGCATCAGCGGCGTATACGTTCCCGCAATCAACAGATAGATGGAACAATAGTCAAGCCGACGGAAAAACAGCTTCATCCGGTCATTTTTCGCCGCATGATAAATGGTCGACGCGACATACATCGTCAATAAGGAAAAACTGTAAATCAGGACGGATATGAGCATCAGGGTTCCGGAGGCATGCGCAGCCATCCCCAGAATGACGATTCCGGTAAGCACGGCAACCGCGCCGAGTCCATGCGTAATCGTATTCAGAAGTTCTTCCCGGGGGGAATAAAAATTGATCAGCGTTTCCGCAACAGGAGTCTCGCTCATATCCTATCCTTCCCGGCGGACTGACGCCAGCGGGTGCAACGCTCTTCGATGAACTTGACGATATTCGCGTGTTCGTCCCGTCCGGTCCCGGAGATGGATATGGGCGTACCGAATTCAATATGGATGGCATTTTCAGGGTGGACCGGGCCGCATTCACGAATCAGCCGCCCGAACTTGATGAAATCGGTCTTCAGCGCAAACGGAATGATTTTCACATTTGCTTTCCGAGCCAGCTTCACGGCGATCGTGTTGAAACGTTCGGGAATAAACTCCGGACAGCGGGATGCTTCGGGGAAAATCAGAATCGACTTGCCGGACTTCAGACAGCGCTCCCCCTGCTCCATGACAATCTTGAAGTCATCCCGCGGGTTGACCTGTCCGACGCCGATCGCACCGACAGCCCGCATGGCCTGCCGCATGAACGGCACGGAAAACAGCCCCTGTTTGATGACGAAAGTAAAGTCCAGCCGCGGCGAAATGATCGCATTGAGGATCATCGTTTCAACCGCGCTCATGTGGTTCCCGGCAATCACAAACGGTCCGGGCTCGGAGGAAAGATTTTCCATGCCCCGCAGATGGATTCGCGCGCCGCAGCGTTCGAGGATGTCGGCATTCCTTGCGCTGTAATAGGACTGATTCGTACGGTCAAACGAACCCTGCCGGGAACATCTTCCGATCAGGTAGAAATTGAAATAGATCCGGAAGTAAAAATTGAAGCGGGAATTCAAAAGCAGCTTCGATATAACATCCCGCCGGTCATGAGGCGTATCATATGTATCCCCACAGAAATCGGGTATCATTTGGGTCCTTTCTGAAGGGATCCTTCAAAAAATATTTTCAGTGCATTGATCCAAAGACAACCCCATTGAAATGAGAACACCCGCAACATACGCGGCACGAGGGAACAGAGATGAAGAAGGATAAAAAGAATTCAATGCATAACAAGGACGGAGTCAATCCGTAAGACATAAAAAACGGAGCCATTTTTGTGGCTCCGTTCTTTTCGCATCGGATTACCAGCGACGTCCGCCGCGTCCGCCACCGAAGCC
>CAYWZD010000263.1:0-6098 GCA_964462755.1 uncultured Victivallales bacterium
CCGACCGCTGGTGGCAGATGCCGGAAAAAGAGGTCAAACTTGAAATAGACGACATGGCGAAACATGGAATCACCGGATTGAAAATCGGCGTAATCCCGGAAATCGGCGCCTTGATCGAGAAAGACGGAAAAATTACCGGCGCCGGCTTCGGCAGGATGGAGACGTATCTGAAATACGCCCACAGCAAAGGCATCGACAAGACCTTGAGCCTGGCATCCACCAATACCTTGATATGGTCTCTCCGCACATGGAGTTTCTCGGGGAGCAACGGCGGGTCCTGTGAAATCTCCGCGGAAGGCGGCGGGCATTTATTCACCATGAAAAACCCCGCGAATCATTCACAATCCGTCGTGAGCATGAGACGCTGGGGCAGAGTTCCGTCCGGCCGGAAGCTGAATTTTTCCATAAAATACCGGAATACCGGCAACACTCCGGTAAAGGCGGAACTGCTGTTTTTCGACCGGGAGAGACGCCGCACTAATGAAACGGATAAAGTATTGTATCTGCCCCCGACCGGGAACAAATTTGCAACGGAGTCCGGCGAATGCTCGTCGCATAAAAAATCCAGCCTGTTTCTTGTCAGTGTGAAATTCAGCGGGAAAGGCGAAGCGGCCATTGCCGATATGAGTCTGAAAGAAACCGGAAGCGAACTGAACCTGATCTCCAATCCTCAACTGCTCCGGGACATTCACCAGATCGACCTCATGAAAGAATGGCCTGAATATTTCGTCAAAACCTATGAAGACGCGGTCAAGGCCAACATCGAAGCGGTCGAGAAACTCGGTTTCGAATGTTTCATCGACGGCACCGATGAAGCCGGGAATAATCCCAAAACGGAAAGCATGGAAATCGCCGAGCTCAAATATGCCAGAAGGGCCGGAGGAAAAACCTGGTGCAACCTTTCCCCGGCGCTGGCTGGAAAATCAATCGAATATCTGGACGCCGTATGCTTTTACTCCTCTCTGTTCAAGGATGAGAAGCAGGGACTGGAGATGATTGAAGGGTTCCACAAGCTGGGCAAAAAAGTGTATTATATTGCGTCCGGAGCCTACGAAGGACAGGATTTCGGGACGATGCCCAACCGTTACAATGTCGGATTCCTGTTCTGGAAAAGCCGCTGCGACGGAACGGCCATCTGGACTTTCATGCGTCCGAGCGGCAATCCGTTTGATGATCTGGACGCGATGTACCGGGACCACTGCATTGTCTATCCGCCCCGTGTGGAAGGCGGAGAAGCCGTGCCCACAACCCCGTGGGAAGGCATCGGAGAAGGCCGGCGCGATTTCAATTATATGCACACGCTTGAACAATCGGTGAAAAAGGCGGAGAAAGAAGGACGCGGAGAACCGGCGGCAAAAGGCAGGCTGATCCTCGACTTCATCAGCAGGGCGGTTCCGTGGTGCAATGAATTCGAGCCTGAAAGTTTCGACAATGCCACGGCAAATTCATTGCGCTGGCTGGCCGCGTGGGGTGTCATGGAAATCAGCGGAAAGAATGTGGAAAAGACCCGGAAATCCTCCGGAAACGCGGAAACCGTCATAAAGCTGAAGACCTCGAAGTCTCTGAAAACGGCGGAAAATCTGAACTGGTGTCCGGCGGTGGAGAAAGCTCCGGTTCCGGATGGAAAACTGGATGACGCGGTCTGGAAAAACGCGGCGCTGATCAAGGACTTCCCCTATTACATGAACGCCCGCATCAAGGCCGAAGAACCGACGGAAGTATATATGATGCACGACCGTGACAACCTGTATCTCGGGTTCAAGTGCTTCACCGCGAACATGGGCGGATTGAAGTCGGCGAAACGCACGCACGACGGGGATGTCTTTGCCGACGACAGCATCGAGATGTTTTTCAACAACAATAACGACAAGAACAGTTTTTACCAGCTCTGCTTCAATGCTTCCGGTTCGAAATTCGATCTCGAAGCGTATGGAAGCCGCAACATGGGCCAGAATGCTTTCATGATCAACTATGACAAGAAACCGGTGCGAAATCCCGGGTGGAACGGAGAGTGGCAGGTGACAACCAGCCGCTTTGCCGACCGCTGGGAGGCGGAGGTCGTCATCCCATTCAAAACGCTGGAACGCAAAAATGATGTCTGGGGAATGTTTTTCGGACGGAACAACCGGGCGGACAAGGAAACCTCCTCCTCCAGAGCGATCGGCCTCTTCGACCAGCCGGAATTCTATCCGTCGGTGGCCTTTGCCGGATTGCGCGGCGGCGGAAAGCTGGTGAAATGGAATCCGGGCGATTTTTATGCCGGACCGGACACCAATACCATGGAGATCGCCGGCGCCCCCGTCGGCGGCGTCGATGTCAGAATCACCGGGCGGGACTCGAAGATCAGGACATACCGTGCGCAAAAAACCGTAAACGGCAAATTCGCCTTGCACTATGAGCTGATTCCCGAAGACAAGGAAATGCAGGTGCTGGTCTCCGGTCCAGAAGGAGTCGAACTCAACTATGTCTTCCCGCTGAATATCCCGGCGACTTTGAAACTCAAAGCCTCGAAGCAGGTGTTTTTCGAGGACTCTTCCACGGCAGCGGCAAAAGTCATTCTCAACCTCTCCTCCGAACTCGCAAAGAAAGGGGTCGTCAGGCTGAAACTGGAAAACAACGGGAAAACGGCGGCTGTCGCCGACTACAAGGCGGAGGAGGGAAATGCAACGCTGGAAATCCCGCTGAAGGGCTTGCCGGACGGTTTCTACACTTTGAGCGCCGAACTCGAATATAATCACAGAACGTATTCCCGCGACCAGCTCAGCCTGATGCTGGTGCCGGGATATTGACGGAGAATGAAATGCACGTAGAACTGATGCCTCTTACAACGAATTGCGGAAACAAAATTGTCTGTTCCCTGCCGCTGCCGCCGTTCAATGCCGGAGTGAATGTGCCCGGCGCGGCCACCACGCAGGTCATACCGCTCGGACATTGGGGACAACGGGCTCGGCTGGACCCGAAGCAGACATGGCCCTGGCCGGAGGAGTATTTGCAGTCTCCGCATATTCTGAACCAGCCGCCCCGGCGCTGTCTGGTTACGGCGGTTTTCGCGGAACCGGTCACCGGACCGGTCCAGGCGGAAATCATCCCCGGCGGCGGAATTTCCGGCGGCGGAGAATTTCCGGCGGAAGCGGTGACTCTTCCGGGTAAGGAAACCTATCATCACCGCGATGAGGAAATCTATCATTACGTCAAACGGGAAGACACCGCGCTCCTGAAAGGACCGGAACACTCCCTCAAGCTGCGTCTCGGCATGAAAGTGAATGGAGAAAAACGTTACTGGCAGTGGGTCGAGGTGATTCCGGCGTGGCGCGGTCCGCTTACCGCGGCCTTTACGGTGGGAGGACATGTCTATGCCGGAAAAGAGGACCGCCCGATGACCATGCATGAAGCGAGGGTGGCCGACCGTCTCGACTTCATCAACGAGTCAACGGTCGGCGGCAAAGTTTTCGTCGTCATCCACAAGGACGGCTTCTTCGAAATCAGCGTCCATTTTGCCAATATTCAGGGGTATGGAATGGGAAGTCAGGCGCTCGGCCTGCCTTTCATTGAAATCGAATGCGAAGAGACGATGCCGGAATTCGAGGTCGACTGCGGAGCGGAACGTATAGAAAATGACGGCAGATGCTGGCGCTGGACGCCTCTTGAATCCACGCAAATTTTTCTCGGAGAGCGTCTTGACAGTATTTTTGTGGCGGATTCCGGCACGCCCCGTCCGCATTACGTGAAAAATTCCGAACGGGGACTGGTGGAAGGAGCCGGATGCAGTTTCGCCTTTTCCGCAAAATTCAAAGACGCGGTTTCTCCTGTCAGATGTCTGGCCGCTCCGGAATGGTACCGGAAATGCGGAGAATTCGGATTCGCCCTCCCGGAAAAAATCGGAAACGAATTCAAAGTTCTCCAGGAAATTTCCGAACACGCGGTCCCGGTTTTCCTGCGGAACAAACATAAGGAGGGAATCTGCCGGGGCGGCGTTTACCGTTATCTCGACCGCGATCCTTCCGGACGATACGAATTTTCGATGGACGGCAACGAAAGCATTTATCTCTATCGAGGCGCGTATATGCGCACGTCGCCGGAACTCTATTGGCTGGCGTCCGGTTCGGCAAGGTTCATCACGGATGTGGCATTGGACCACTATTATTTCAATATCCATTATCACGGAGACACCCCCGACTGGAATTTCTTCTCGCTGATCTATCTGCGTTTCGGCGGACTGGTCAACAGCTGGCTGGAAACGGGAAACCCGTATTATCTGGAAAGCGCCCAGGCGGTCGCCGGACGCTGGATCGCGATCAACCGTCAGAACCAGCCGCGGAAAAACATGGGGAGGGACACCGAACCGCTGGAGGGAATCATGGCGCTTTACGACGCCACCGGATATGAAATGTACTGGGAAGAAGCCGAAAAGATCGCCCACGATGTGGTCCGTTCCCTTTTTGAGGATCATTTCTGGAAATGCGGTTTCGGGGTCGGCCCCTACTGGGGAACCAACGGGCTGAACGGAACCGCATGGAACGGCTCGCATCTCTTTGCCGGGATTTGCGAATTCCTTTTCCGGGCCTGTCCGCAGACCTGCAAGGATTATGATTTCCTGCTCGCCAAAGCCTGCGGAATGGCACGGCGGATCATCAAAAGCATCGATGAGGATTATAACGGGTTCCACCGTACCAGCGGCGCTTTTCTGCCGCGGCGGATATTCATGATCGCACGCATTGCCGGGGATGATGAGCTGATGAAGGAGGTCACCGGAGTCATCCGCGCGATAGAAGAAAACTATCAGGAAACCGGGGATGAGTTTTTCAAGGCGGGCCACCATTGCGCGGGGTATCTTGACAGTCCGTACGTTGCCAATTCCATATTCTGAGCGGCCCCTTCCCTGACTTCCGGGAAAACTCTTTTCAGTCTTTTCATTGCGCAGCATCGCCTTGCGGCTTTTCGGCTTTCTCCGGGCCGGCTGCACTTTTTTTGCTGTTTTTCAGCGGAAAATGAATCTTTTTCCCTTTTTTCATGTCTAAACTTTTTACGAGATATGTCTTTGCCGACGGTGGAATTTCTTCCATTGAAGGTGTATCTTAATGTAAACATGAAAAATGTAAGTTTCATAATCCAGTTAACAGCCGAGGCATCTTCATGACAAATACCCGTCTTTTGAAAAATCTGTTTTTCAGCGTTCTTTTCTTTCTTTCCGCATCGCTGCTTCTCGCGACTTCCAAGCCGAAGGCGCTGGAGCCGACTCAGGATATGTCCACCATCTCCCGGACCGCCTCCTTCCTTCTGACGAATCATCACTTCAGTCAGAAAAAGATTGACGATGAACTCTCCGAACAGCTCTTCGACGATTTCTTCAAGACGCTTGACCCCACCCGTATGTTCTTCACCCAGCAGGACATCGCGAAATTCGAAGTCTCCAAAAAGCAGCTCGGAGCCCAGGTCCGCAAAGGCGATGTCCAGTTCGCCTTCGACGTTTTCAAGTTCTTCCTGAAACGCCTCGACGAATATGAAACGTTCACCGACAACTACATCAAAACCAATCCATCGCTCAACCAGAATGACGAATACGAATTCAACCGGGCGAAACTTCCGTGGGCCGCAAATCTCACGGACCTTCAGGAGGTCTGGAAGAAAAAAATCCGCAACGACCTGATCCTGCTGGAACTTCTGGACCGTTCCCGCAATGAGACCCCCGCCTTCAAGGACAAGAAAGTTTCCGCGAAGCCGCCCAAGGAACGCACCCTCCAGCGCATCAAGCAGTTCCTTCAGTATTACCGGGAAATGGAAGCCATCGACGTTCTGGAGCTCTATCTTTCCAGCATGACGAAGATTTACGATCCTCACTCCGAATACATGTCCCCGCGTTCCGAAGAAGACTTCAACATCAACATGAAGCTCTCCCTGGTCGGAATCGGCGCGCTCCTCACCAATGAGGACGGATACACCAAGATCGTGAAGATCATCCCCGGCGGGCCCGCCGATCTGGACGGACGCCTCAAGGCGGAAGACCGGATCATCGCCGTCGCGCAGGAAGACTCCGAACCCGTCGATACGCTCGACATGCCGGTCAACAAGGTGGTCAACCTCATCCGCGGCAAGGAAAA
>CAYWZD010000264.1:0-6070 GCA_964462755.1 uncultured Victivallales bacterium
TCCAGTGTCGCCCGGACGATGCAGTCAAGACGCGCCCCTTCGGTATAATCCGCCTGAGAAATGAAATTTACCCGATTATTGTTCCGGCGGTTAAATCAGCTTGCATACTTCACCGTTTCCGCATTGAATAATTTCTTGATTCGCTCGGCTTGCTGAGCTACCATTTCCATATGCTCTTTTGCATGCTCTTCCAATTTTCCCCTTGCCCTGCCAAGTGGTTTATTGTTTAAGTTCGACTTCAAATCCTGGAACGCCTGCCGGGTCGTCTTTGCTTTCCCTGTTGCGGCACGGTCAATCATCAGCATCATATAGGCAAGAATCGGGTCTGCGTTATTGTCTTTTGCGATTTCACGGGATTCCGCCCAGAAATTCTTAGCAGATCCACCCAATGCGTTAAAAAAATCATACTCCTGCATATTGCCGGGTGACAGCGTTCCGTCAAAATCGTAGCATATCGCCACCTCAACATTTTTCTTGGGCATGGTCACAATCCCTCCAACAAACCGGTGAATTCGTCGAACGGATAGGCTCCGGCGACAGGCTTTTCCCGATTCTGAAAGACCATGTAGTAGCGATAGCGCTCGCCCGCCTTGTTCTGCCAAATGCGCCCAAGTTTCAATTTTTGTTCGCTTTCCCGGTTGTCAAGATGATCTCCTTTGGTCTCAATGACTATGATTTTTCCGGAGCTCATCCGAACGATAAAATCGGGATAATGATTGATGAAGCCGTTGATGCAAAAGCCCGTATTCTCTATATTTCTGTGCCACCAGACGACATTGGACATTCCGGTCAACGCCATTGCCATCTGTTTTTCAAAGCCGTTCATATCCGCTTCCGAAGAATAGAGCGATTTGGCGATGGAGGATACCGTGTTCAGCGGCGTAATCTCCTCTTTGAATTTCCACGAGGACCCGCATTGAATACGTCCCTGTTCGATCCAGCGTTCAAAGAGCTCCTCCGAGTAAATATCAAGCAGGGATTCGATTTTCGCTTTGATTTTTTTCGCGTAACCGTATGGCGCATTTTGCAAAGCCGAAAGATGATCGCCGGAAAGATTTTCAATCACGCGGTCAATATAGGAGTGAAGTTCTCCGTCGTCCAACATGTCCATCTTGGACAACTGCTGATAGATAAGCTGCTTGCATTGACGGAGTTTGGATTCCGGCGACAGCGAGGCAAAATACTGTTTGAGAAATACGCTGTCGCTTCCCCGGATTTCCCGCCATTTTGGAGCGAGATCGCGATCCCGTCCCTCAACATCCACTTGCGCAAGTTCGCTGTCCACGTTGTCGAAGCGGATAACCGTATCCTTGTCGCGAAGAGTGAACCCGTCCGTGAGCGTTTCACGCGCGAGCAGCTGACGCAGGGCATCCGAGAAGAGACCGCCCGGCTGTTCGATGAAGAATTGCGGAAGTGCCAGCGCTTCCACCGTCTCCCGGAATTCCTCGTTGATCCGGATATGATTGACCATGTCGGATACCTCCTGAGGAAGATCATCCTCATTGTTTTCGTGTGCGTTGGCCGCCGCCTCGTAGTCGTCGCCCTGCCGGACGGCATTGGTCAGCATGACCGAAAGCGTGTCCGGTGCGTTCTCCGTTGCTATGGGGGAAGTCTCGCGCTCCGCAAGCGCCGCCCGTCCTGCCGCCGCGTCGATGTCGGAGAAATCATCCGTTGACGGGGTGTTTCCGGCGGATTCAAGCGCCAGCGCGGGTTGCGGAGGAGATTGTACTTCAACGGCGCACGGCGGATTGGATTCTTCGGCCCTGCAGTCCTGACGGCTGAATCCGGCGTTGTTCATCCCTTTGACGACACGTTCCAGCGTTTCGGCGAAGTCGTTGGACGAGGTCAGCACATAGGACATGTTCAAGACTTTCTGCGCGTGCTGGCGTGTAAACGGCTGACGCAGGATTCGACCGAGAATCTGTTCCACATCCACGGAGGAGTTCCGGTTCGCCACCGTCGCCAGAATATAGGCGAACGGGCAGTCCCAGCCTTCCTTCAGCGCATTGACCGTGATGATATACCGGATGTCGCAGTCGCGAGAAAGCAGATTGACTTTTTTAAGTTCGTTGACGGACGCGGTTTTCATGGCGATTTCATTCGCCGGAATGCCGAGTGCGATTAACTTCTCCTTGATTTTTTCAAAGGTCTCGCTGTCGTCGCTTGTTTTTGGCTGCGCCTGAAACAACACAATCGGGCGGATGAAGCGTCCTCCGGTTTCCTCTTCCCGGCGCGCGTCGATTTCCAGTTTACGCCGAAGATCAATGGCGTCCACCATGACATCCAGCCGGGACTGCCGGTTGTAAACAATCACCGGAAGTTTCACCATGTTTTCGCGTTTGAGCTGAAGCCCGTCGACAAACGAAATGATATTGCTGTTCTTTTTCGGCGTCGCGGTGAGATCCAGCACGAAGCACGGATTGAAATTCCGCAGCATTTCCACGCTGAGTTCGCTTTGCGCATGGTGGCTTTCATCCACGATCACCAGCGGAGAAAGCTGGTTGATGATCTGAATCAGCGCCGATTCGTCCGCGCCCGCGACCGGCTGTTCCGGAGTTCCCAGCGATTTGACAAACGGTGCAAGATACCCGTTTTCCTGATACGCCTTGCGTCCGTCTTTTTTGTTGGAACGGAATGAATCGTAGCTTAAAACAAAGATGCTGAGTTGTTCCGCGACACTCGTCGGGTTGAAATTCTGCGCGGAAAGCAGTTGATCCTTGGTATAGACCTCCACCCGTCCGCCGAAATCGATATCAAGTTTCTGACGGTAAGGGTGTCCCGGATCGCACAATGCCAACCGGGTCTGTTCCAGAATCGCGTCGCTGGGGACCATCCACGCCACCGCGTGAATCTTCATCGGCGGCAGTGCGGCAAAAACCGGTTTCACCGCATTGCAGGCCAGATACGTTTTCCCGCCGCCCGTCGGAACCTTGAAACAGATATGCGGCGTTCCCGGAATCAAATTGTTATAGGCGGGCATGGTGGAAAGTCCGCCCACCGGAACGTTTTTCTCCTCCCAGAATTTCCGGTATGCGTCGTCGATTCCGGCTGTGGAATTGACCAGTTCCAGAAAGCGCTCCAAGTCGGAGATGACTTTTTTCTGATAGTTTTTCAGTTCCATGGATTACTTCTCCTCCTTCGCTCCGGTTGTATCCTCCGGCAGGAATACCTGACGCTCCGTCACTTCGACAAGCACCCGCATTTGCGTGATTGCGACCTTGTTTAATTTCAGGAGACGTTCGCCTTGGGGAATCCCGTCATTGATGAACACGGCATTCAGACTTTCCAGATTGGAGAGGCAAATCAACTCGTTAATTCCGGCATAGTCGCGGATGTTGCCTTTTTTGCCGGGATTGGCGTCGCGCCACTCCTGCGCCGTCATGCCGAACATGGCGACGTTCAGCACATCGGCCTCGTTCGCATACACAACGGATGTTCGCCGCCTGTCGAGTTCCGGTGGGATCAGATTCTGTTTGATTGCGTCCGTGTGAATCCGGTAGTTCAGTTTGGCAAGTTCCCGTTTGGCGCTCCAGCCAAGCTGCTTCTGCTCCTCGGCTTTCAGTCGCTGAAATTCTTTAATGAGGTAAATCTTGAATTCCGCGCTGATCCACATGCCGAATTCAAAGGCGATGTCTTTGTGCGCATAGGTTCCGCCGTAGCGTCCGGTCTTTGCCTGTAAGGAAATTGCGCCGGTGGCATCGACAAATTCTTTGACACTGATTTTGAAACTGTTTAACCCTGCCTGATTTCTAATTAGGGCGAATTCGCCCCAATTAAAATTGGGATTGTTGATTTTCTCCCAGATCCCGAGAAATTCCATTGTGTTTCGATTTCTCAGCCAGTCTTTGACAAAAAAGTCCCCATCCTTGGCTTTCAGCATGTCTGAAATGCAGATGTAGTCTTCCCCGGCTATCTTGACAATTCGGATTGCGACATCCTTTACGGTTATTTCGGACATTGGTCAAACCTCCCCCAATGGGTCGAATTCGACCCGGTCAATTCATTTTTAATGATACTGGATTCGGTATCATTAAAGTTCAAGTCTGAGCGGAGATACGATATATTGTGTTTCATCGGTTTCGCCTCACAGTTTCGCAATGTCGCGCGGAATTTTTTTGAATGTGATCCCGAATTTCCACATTTCCGCAGCGGAAAGCGTGTTGCGGTCGGCGTAAATCAAATATCCTTCCGCTTTGGTGCGGATGGTGCGCAGAAACGCATGATTGAGCGTTGTAACGGCTTGCCTTTGATAATAGAAGTAGTAGGCGGTTGCATTGTTGACGCCGAGGAAATATTCGTTGTCGGAGTCCGTCGCGGCAGGCAGATTGGCGCGGGTTTCCATGAACCAGACATATTCCCGGATTTTGTCCACTCCGACATTCTCGTTCAAATTCTCATTGTCAATCAGAAGCGCTTCGCCAAGTTCGTAAAAACTGAAATCGCCACCCGTCCCGGCAACCGCGTTCTTTCCTTCGCCATATCCTTGAATAACCCGCTTCACCCGTTCGGCGGTGATGCTTTCCGCATAATCCTCCAGCTCGACCAAAATAAACTTGCGATTGCCACTATCAATAGCATTCGCGGCTAAAACAGCATGCGCGGTTGTGCCTGATCCTGCAAAGGAATCCAATATAATATCATTTTCATTTGTTATCCACCCTATTATTCGTTCCAAAAGCAGAACATTTTTTTCTGTATCAAAATCTGCAAAAGATCCAGACAATGTAATGTCCATCCAGTTGTCACTCATTAATTTTCCGCTTTGGGGAGGAACATAATATTGAACTACACCATCATCATTTTTACGAACGAAATCAATTTTTTCATTTGTCGATTGGAGATGAGCCAAGTAATAGTCATCCAGTGAAATATTCAATGAAAAGTCATGCATGTAAGCAAGATAGTTGTTTGCCGCTTTCTGCCCTCGATCTTTCTCCCAACGCCATTGCCCAGATGTTGGATTTGTCCCGAATATTTCATAGCGCATTGTCGGTCTGTCCGTTCCACGCCAAAATGTATCCCATTTGCCTGGCTTTTCCTTTTCCAGCCGATTTAACAACTTTGGCATCCGAATGTCAGAACGTTTTGAATAAACATAAATATATTCATGGCCTAAAGATAACTGTTGAACGGAGTCGAATTGTGCTTGAACATTTTTTACTCCACGACGAACAGAAATAACATTCCGAAAATTTTTGAATCCAAAGATCTCATCCAGTACAAGTTTTAAGTTTGAAAATTCGAAGACATCAATACTTATAAAAATAAAACCGTCATCCGCAAGTAATTTTTGAAGCAGTTTCAACCGGGGATACATCATGCAGAGCCATTTATCGTGCCGGGAGAGGTCTTCCCCCTCCTTGCCGACGACTTCACCGAGCCACTTCCTGATTTTCGGATCGTTGACGTTGTCGTTGTAAACCCAGTTCTCGTTGCCGGTATTGTAGGGGGGATCGATGTAGATGCACTTGATTTTCCCCTCGTAACGCGGCAGCAGGGCTTTCAATGCTTCCAGATTGTCGCCTTTGATAATCATGTTGCCGCTGCCGTTGTCTTCGTCGTGCCGTCCGGCGGGGTCAAAACTGTATTGGCGTTCCAGCACCCGGAACGGCACATTCTGATGATGATTGACAACTTTGTCCTTCCCGATCCATTCGAGCGTCGGCATATTCAGTCTTCCTTGTCTTTTTTGTTGCGGCGCTCTGCTGGAGAAACCGACATTTCCATGATATCAGCTGGTTCACAATTCAGCGCGATACAGATTTTGGAAAGTATGACCATCGTCACGTTTTCATTTTTTCCAAGTTTCGCCAATGAGCCGGAACTGATTCCCGCTTTGATTCGAAGATCGCTTCGGGTCATTTGCCGGTCGATCAAAAGTTTCCAAAGTTTCCGATAATCTGTCTGCATTCCGCTGCTCCGTCATTGAATGAATATCGCCATTTGCACAATATCTATAATAAAGCATCATGATGCGATAATTCAAATGAAATATTCAAAACATTAGAAAAAAAGAGCCGACTTTGCTGATTTCTCAGCCCCGGTCGGCGCGGGTTGGGGAGCGGCAGGT
>CAYWZD010000265.1:0-6039 GCA_964462755.1 uncultured Victivallales bacterium
AGACGCGGGAAGACTTCCGTTTCAGAAGCTCCGTCATCGGATCGTCCATGAAACGGGGCAGAATCCACCACAACGCCGCCGCGGACAGAAACAGGACCAGTCCCGCGGCGGCAGGAATGAGGAGAAACCGCCGGATCTTTCCCGGAATACTCATTTCACCTCAAAGACATCTCCGGCGGGCCAGATTCCGCCGGTACCGGGCGCATACATGGCTTCGGCGGAAAGAGGCGGCATAACGAAACGCCCGCGCGTCACGGCTCTCGCCTGATAGGTGAATTCCGCATTGCCCGAGGAAAGGAGATCGGCGAAAAGCTGGAGACGGTCGCCGCGTTTTTCCACATGCCTGACCTGAAGATTGCCGCTCTGTTTTTTCAACGCGGGCGTGGTCATCCGTGTGGCGAAACGCTCATCCTCGATTTCAAGGCCGCCCGGCAGAAGATCGACCACCGCCAGATCTCGGATCGCCCCGGACGCCTTCAACTGAATCCGGACGGTCACCGGCTCGCCCTGCGAAACGCTCTTGACCTCGCGCCCGTTTTGATCCAGATACTGACGTCGAAGAGTCACCGCACCGCCGCGGGCGCGGATTTCGCGCGGAATGCCCCGGATGCTCCAATGAGCGTATACGGGCGCACCGCTCCGGTTTTCCACCAGCCCGCCGACGGTCTTTTTCTCCAGACCAGTCAGGGACAGGGGCTTTCCCGGCGCGGATACGGAAACATCGGAAGAGCCGAAGGAAACGGTCGCGGAACCTTCGCCGGTGCCGTACTGTTTCGCAAACGCGGAGAGTCCCAGCGAAGCCCAGGCGTTGGCATGGGTGGTTCCCCAGCCGGAGCCGTCCGTGCGGACCTTCCCCTGAAGGAACGAGGCCAGTTTCAGCGCGGCGGGAGATTCCGGCTGGATGTCCATGAGCAGATAAAGCGCCATTCCCGCCCGGGAAACCTCATCGGCAAGCACGGCGGCTCCGGAATCCGTCCGCCAGACCTCTTTTTCTAGCAGACGGTTCAAATGAATGGAACCTTCTCCCGCATGACCGCCCTTGATCAGGGAGGCCGCCGCGAGGAAGTCCGCGAAATCGTTCTCTTTCCCGGCGAGGAGATTCCGGACGGTTCCGATAACATGAGACCCGCTTCCCATCCGTGTCACCACATAACAGGCATAGGCGCGGTCAAAGCGCGGAAGCGTCGGGGTATCCGCAAGCTTGCACAGGAAATCCCGGCAGCACTGTCTCGGTCCCGTTTCCCATTTTCCGGACTCGCTCAGGAAGTGGGCGGCGAAAATCGACGCGCCGTTCCAGCTGTCCGTTCCCCCCGGCCACGCGGAAAAGGAGCCGTCATACAGCATCATGGAAAGAATCTTCGAAGCGGCGTCACTCTGTTTCCGGCGGGCGGTCCGCACTATGCCTTCCGGGATCACGCGAAGCTCCGAAAGCGTGTCCGCGGCAACGAACGGGAAGGCGGCGGCGGTCGTCTGCTCCAGACATCCGTACGGGTAGGAATTAAGCCAGCCAAGCGCGTCTTTCAGGACGGATGCCGGAGACGGGGAAACGGTCAGTTCGACCTCGGCGCCTGGCAGGAAGTTTGCGGAAAGGACATCGGGCAGTTTCCAGTTTTCCCCGGGACGCAGAATGCGGAATTCACTCGACCGGACCGGCGGATTCTGTGGCCGGGCCGTCATGCGGAGCTCGCCTTTCCGGGTCACGTCTCCCATGGTCAGTTCATACGGAACCGACAGCGGACCGCATTTTTCGGGAGCCTTCAGGCGCATCCGGAACACACCGGAAGAGTTTTTCCGGAGCTGAACCTGGAACGTCTCCGGTTTGGCGTCCGGAGGCATTGCGCGGAAGGAAGCCGGACCGTCCGGCAGTTCATAATTGAACAGGGTAAAGGTCAATTCGGCCTCGTCTCCGGGCGCCAGTGCGATCGGACCCGACGCCATCACGCCGATCCGGTCCCGGACAAGAAGGGTGCGTTCGGCGGAACCGGCGCGGTCCGGCGAGGAAGCGACCGCCATCAGCCGCATCGCGCCGAGATGATCCGGCAAAGTCATTTCAAGCGTCGCTTTTCCGTTCACCCGGACCGCGGGCAGCACGACCACAGCGGACTTCGGGAGTTCAAGACGGCAGTCTCTCCGGAGTTTCTGTTTCGCGGCCGCCAGCGCATAGCCTCCGCCGTCTCCGCCGATCTTCCCGTCCTTGTCAATGCGGAGTTCGGGATACAGAATGCCGTACACATCGGAAAACAGAAATCCGCAGGCGTAGTCTCCGAAGAAAAAGGAGAAGATGTCCGGCGTCCGATACCCGGTCAGGGCCAGAATGCCTTCGTCAACCGCGAAAAGCTGAAGGAGCCCCTCGCACGGCGAACCATCCGAAGTTGTCAGCTGGGTTTCCACGCGGATTTTTTCGCCCGGAAACGCCTTCTCAGGCGCGGCGAGCGTCACTTTCAGCAGATGTGCGTTCCGGTCCATCCGGAAACGGAGAAGCCCGAAGGAACGCCGAGTTTTTCCGACAACCGTAATGCCGCTGAAACAGGAAGCCGTTTCCACCGACTTCGGCAGAGGGACCGAAAGCGTGTTCTCTCCCGCCTTGACTGTATAAGCGCGCATGGATTCCAGCGTCCTCTCCCCGGTCGAAACAACGGCAAAGCCATCGACAGGACTCACGAACGTCACACGGGCGACCTCCCCCGGCTTGTAGATTTCCTTGTCCGTGCGGAAGGAAAGGACCGACGGATTTCCGCTGCGGACCCCGCCCTCCCCTTCCCAATGGAAGAAACGCATCCGCGTCCGGAGCGCACAGCAGAAAAGTTCGACCTCATACTGGCCGTTTTCCAGAGGAAGACGGAAAATTCCTTCCACGGCATCCGTGTAAAGAGTCCGATCCAGGGGAAGCGCCTCCCGCGAGAGCTCCCAGACCCGTCCGAGCTGCCCGGAAGAGTCCTTTTTGAGCACATAATCCCATTTCAGCCGGAATACTTTCAGCTGGAGTTCCCGCGATTTTTTCGGGAACGCGCCGTCTTTTTCGGCCGGCAGAAGACGCCATTCGATCGCGGCCTCTTTCGGAATGTTGTTCTTTTCCACCTTGCGGACACCGAGGTAACAGGGGAATGGATCGCACGGCACCGACACGGTCGCGGTGACGGCGCGTCCGCCCGGCTCATTAACCTGTGCGGAAGCCGTCAGCAGAACCGGCTCGAACGCTTTGCCTCCGCGTTCGGAAAACCCCGGATATGTCAATTTCGCCCGTCCGTTCGAAAGAACTCCGCTTCCGGAAAAAGTCCGGCCGGACACAAACGCCTCGCGGTCACCGACCGTCCATGTGCGCCAGTGAACCGGCTGCGGGGCCGGAGTCGCGGTCACCCGGAACGAATAGGGAGAGTCTCCCGCGCTCTGTCCGAAATAGTAGTCCGCCGAAAGCTCGAAGGGAAGCGCCTCGCTCCCGCGCACGGACGAGACAACGGGCTTCAGGACGGTCTTGATCCGGTCCGGCACGAAATCGGCGACCAGCACGGAAGAAGTCCCCCACGGAGCCCCGGCGGAACCGTCCAGAGAACACTGAACCGTATAGTTTCCGCTGAGGGCGTCTTCCGGAATTTCAAGGGGGGTCGAGGCAAAACCGGAGGAATCCGTCTTGAGCTTGCGGGAAAGAATACGGTTGTCTTTCATATCCAGCAGGGAAATGACGCAGGGAGCATCCGGATACACCTTGAGACGGCTGTCCCGGATGAAGACGGAAGCATGAATCGTCTCCCCTGCCCGGTAAATGCCGCGTCCTGTATAAAGGAAAGCGCGCTGTTCGCGGGTGAAGGGTTGTCCGGCATTATCGAACTCCGCGAGGGAATGCGACTTCTCGCCGATATTGGTGTAATATGAAAAATCATCCCCCTTGCGGACAGTCACCATCCGGGCGGAATCCTGAGGGTCGTCCAGCGACGCGGAATAGTCGAGAAAGACAATCCCTTCCGCGTTCGTCACGCCCCGGGCAAGCACCTGATTTTTCCGGCTGACCAACGTCACGGCTGCATCCGCCTCCGGGGCTCCGGTCTCGAACGAACGGACGGCGACAAACGCCCTGCGGTTCAGCGGGTCGTCCGCCGTCTGGATGGCAAGGTCCGTAACCGCCAGTTCCTGAGAAGAACTCTCACCGACGCCCGGCGAAGAGATACGGACAATATAAACGCCCGGTTTCCGGTCCGGAATCAGGGAATCGAGATTCAGCGCATAATTGACCGCACGGTTGCGGGGGATTTTCACGGGGATGTCTTTCCGGACAATCTCGCGCGCATTCTCCTGAGCATCGCCGCCCTCAACGGAGAAGAGGCCGAGGTTGTTTTCATACAGTCGCAGGAGCGTGACGGAAAGAGTGGAAACATTGGTCAGTTCCAGAGGAAGAATCCATTCCTTCTGTTTCCGGGGAAACAGCAGTCCCGACGAAAGGAAATCCACCGACGGGCGCAACGGAGATATTTTGATCCGGAACACGACATCCTCCGGAAGCTCCTCCCCGTTTTCGGAACGCACACCCTTTTTCAAGGTAAATTCATAGACCTTTTCCGGCTCGAAACCGCCCTTGATTCTCCAGTTGCCGTATTCCGCCTCCACACGGAACGGAACGGCGGGAGTCACGGCAAGAAATCCCGGGGTGGCTGGAACCGGAACCGGGGAGTTGCAACTGAAACGCAATTGGACCGTGCGCGGCGCCCATGAAGAGGATTCCACACTTCTCAGGAAAAAAACGGATGTCTTTTTCTTTCTCAGACTCGTCCGGGCATTTTTTTCCTTGTTTTTCTCCGTAGATTCAACTTTCCGGACCTGCTCCGCTTTCAGCTGTTTGTAAAGGCTGATATTGAGCGAGACGGACGCCGCCAGCGCCATCACGGCAAGCAGCGACAAAATGAGCGTATTTTTCTTCATGGCAGAATATTCCCCGTATAAAATATATATTGATTGGAGGAGGTGTCCTCTGAAAGAGGAATCTACCAGAAAAAAGGGGAATATCAAGAGGGACTTTAAAAAAACTTATTCTTTCCAGGGAAGAAAAACACGCTGCAGAATTTCGGAACATTTTCCGCAGCCTTCGCCCGTGCAATCGCGCATCTCCCTGCAATGGAGCACCTCTTTCCATTCCGGCGGAAACTGGGAGTTGTCCATCGCATACGGTGCAAACATTCCGGAAAATCCCGGCTCGGTCAGATCGAAAAGGTTCCCGGAAAAATGCCCGGAGGCGTAAGCGCCCAGTACCATCCGCGGATTCGGATGCGTCCGGGTCGCCAGCTTCACCACATCGAAATACGGCTCGTATTCCGCCAAGTCCTCCGGACGGAGCCAGGTGGACCGCAGGAAGGCAAGGACATTCCGTTTGTCCGAATACAGCTTCCGGCAGAGATGCGGGTGGAAATCCTTCACGTTCGCATGGGCGGCGATCTCCGCGTCATGCCCCAGAAGATTGTCGTGGAAAGTCTGAAACGGACAGCACCGGAGGCATCCGCTGTTGGCCAGCATGCAGAGTTTCTTTCCGTGGGTGGCGCACCACGCATGATATTTTGCGACGGCTTCCAGATCGCGCTGGAGATCGCGGCGGATGTGGAATGAATCAAAGAGATCGGAAAGGGATTCCATCGCGGAGACGGAATCGATCCGCATGTTCACAGAGGCCCGCGTTTCGACCGAAGGAAACGCGGCTTTGACCGTCCATGCGATGAACGGACTGGCAGTCGTCACAACCTCGGGCAGAATATCCAGTTCCTCCAGATAGGAAAGAACCGATTCGACTTCCCGGCGGAGGTCCTCCCCGACGGCGCGTCCGCCGTAGCAATTCGCATTGAAGAGGAGATCGAGCTTGACGCCCATCGAACGGATCGCCGAAATTTCTTCTTCCAGCTCCGGCTGGGCGCTCCAGTCGCGGGCTCCGCGGCTGGCGCCGAACGCAGGGCGTCCGGTCGGAAGACCCGGCCACGGGAAATACACTTCCGCCACGGCGTCGCGATAATCGGACACGATGTTCCGGAACGGTTCCCCGTTTTCCGTCTGTCTGTAACCGAT
>CAYWZD010000266.1:0-6016 GCA_964462755.1 uncultured Victivallales bacterium
CTGCTGCCGGAAGGAAGCCGAAGTGTTTAAAGCGCTGGGGCATCCGACCCGGCTTTGGATTGTGGAACAGCTTGCCGACAATCAGGAACATTGCGTCTGCGAATTCGTAGAAGCGGTCGGGGCGGATTTCTCCACGGTTTCCCAGCATCTTTCCGTATTGAAGCAAGCGGGGATTCTGGAAGACGACAAGCGGGGAAAACAAGTCTATTACAGGCTCAGCTGCCCCTGCATTCTCGGCGTGATCAATTGCCTGAAAGAACGGAAATAATTTTTTGAAAAGATAATTTGTCTTTTGGCAAAATATAGGAGCGATGACATGTGGCGGAGTCAATGGAAGTGGCTGGCGGGACTGATCGGAGGATTCCTGATCTGTTTTTACCTGCCGGTGGGAAACGCACGTTTCAACGGGGCGGTTCTGGAGTCTCTTGAACTGGTGAAATGGTATGCGCGGGAACACGTGCTTCTGTGTCTGGTCCCTGCCCTGTTCATCGCCGGAGCAATCGGCGTTTTCGTGAGTCAGGGAGCCGTGCTGAAATATCTGGGGCCGAAGGCGAAGAAATGGATTGCCTATCTTGTCGCCTCGGTGTCGGGATCGATCCTCGCGGTCTGCTCCTGCACGATTCTGCCGCTGTTCGCCGGAATCTACAGAATGGGGGCGGGACTCGGGCCGGCTTCGGCTTTCCTCTATTCCGGCCCCGCCATCAACGTCATGGCGATCATTCTGACGGCGCGCGTGCTGGGGCTCTCCCTCGGGATCGCCCGGGCGGTCGGCGCCGTCGGATTGTCCGTCATCATCGGACTGTGCATGCATTGGATTTTCCGGAAAGAGGAGGCGGAAAAACTTCAGCAGGAATCTCAGGAAACGGAAGCGGGAACCGTCCGTCCGCTGTGGCAGACAACGGTTTTCATCGGCAGTATGGCGGCCATTCTCGTTTTTGCCAACTGGGGCAAGCCGGAATCGGCAAACGGAGTATGGGCGGCGATCTGGAGCATCAAATGGCTCCTGACCGGAATTTCCGCATTGGTTCTTGCCTGGATGCTGGTGAAATATTATGGATATGCCCTCTGGAAAATGACCGTGACGGCGATTCCGGTCGTGCTTCTGGCAATTCTGTTTCCGGGCAACCCGATCCTGGCCTTCACCGCCGGTTTTCTCGGACTCGGCTTCTTCAGCAGCACGGAAAAGAATCCCGAACTCAAAAACTGGTTTGAAATGAGCTGGGACTTCACCAAAAAGATTCTGCCTCTGCTCCTCTTCGGCGTGATGATCGCCGGTTTACTGCTTGGTCGCGTCGGACACGAAGGGCTGATCCCCGGAGAATGGGTTTCAAAAGCGGTCGGCGGCAACTCGGTCCTCTCCAATTTCTGTGCGTCGTTCATCGGTGCGTTCATGTATTTTGCGACCCTGACGGAAGTTCCGATTCTGGAAGGTCTGATCGGAGCCGGCATGGGCAAGGGACCGGCGCTGACGCTGCTGCTGGCGGGTCCGGCGCTGTCACTGCCGAGCATGCTGGTCATCAACCAGGTGATCGGGTTCAAAAAGACAGCCGTGTTCGTTTCGCTGGTGATCGTTTTTTCCGCCCTGCTGGGCATTGTTTATGGAAGTTTCTGAACATAACCTTGTGAAAGGAAAAGTCATCATGAAAATTCATGTATTGGGAAGCGGATGCGACAAGTGCAAAAAACTGACGGCCAACGTACAGGAAGCAGTCGCAAAACTCGGAGTCGATTGTGAAATCGAGAAAGTCACCGACATCAACCAGATCGTCGGGTTTGGAGTTCTGATGACGCCCGCGCTGGTCGTGGACGGCAAAGTGGTTTCCTCCGGGAAAGTGTTGAGTCCGGAGGAAATCGAGGCATTTCTGAAGCCCGCCGCTCCCGGCGCCGTCGTTGAACCCGAAAAAACCGTAACGGAGAAAAAAGAGGAAAAGAGCGCCTCCTGTTCCTGCTGTTCCCCTGCCCCGGAAGCGGGAGTTTCCTGTTCCTGCGGGACGGAAGCGCCATCGTGTCCTTTCTGCGGGAGCGGAAATAAAAAGGTCCTCACGACTCTTCTGCTGCTCTTCATCGCAGGAAGCATCGCCTTCATGGTATTCAAGGAAATCAAGGCGAAAATCGAAGTGGCCCCGGCGGGAAATGCGTCCGCTCTCCAGAACACGAACCAGAAAGGGGTTCTCTTCGTATACTATTTCCATGGCAACAAGAGATGCATGACCTGCAACCGGATCGAGGCGTTGACAAAAGAAGCGCTTCAGGCAAAATTCGCAGGACAGCTGGCAGACGGGAAACTGATCTTCCAGTCCATAAATCTGGATGAGCCCGCCAACGAACATTTCATCAAGGATTTCCAGCTCACAGCCCGCACCGTCGTCATGCAGAAAAACGGCAAATTCGAGAGATTCGACGATGTATGGGACCTGGTCGGAGAACCCGCGAAATTCGCCGGCTACATTCAATCCGGCGTGGAGAAAATGCTGAAATGAACGAATGGATTCCGGCCGTCGGACTGGCCTTCTGGTTCGGACTGCTGACCGCCATCAGTCCGTGTCCGCTGGCGACCAATATCGCGGCCATCAGCTTCACAAGCCGCAAGGTCGGTTCCATCCCGTCCATTCTCGGGGCGGGACTCTGTTACACCGTCGGACGGACACTGACCTATGTGCTGCTCGGGTTTCTGCTGGTCCGCGGTCTCCTCGCCGCGCCGGAAGTCTCCCACCTGCTCCAGAAATACATGAATCTCCTGATGGGCCCCCTGCTGATTCTGGTAGCGATGGTTCTGCTGAACCTGTTATCGCTTCCCGTCCCCTCCTCCGGAGGAATGGTTGAACGGTTTCAAACCAGAATCGGCAAGACAGGAGTGCTCGGAGCCGGACTTCTCGGCATCCTTTTCGCGCTTTCGTTCTGCCCGACCTCGGCGGCGCTCTTCTTCGGAAGCCTCCTGCCGCTTGCGGTCAAGATGGAATCCGGGTTCCTTCTGCCGACGGTCTACGGAATCGCGACCGGACTGCCGGTTCTGGTGTCCGCCTTTCTGCTTGCGTTCGGAGCCAACAGAATGGCGCAAGCCTACAACCGGGTTGCCGTTTTTGAAAAACGGGCCCGTCAAATCACCGGAGTTCTATTTCTCGCCATTGGAATATGGATGACGTTCACCATCACACTGGGGATAAGCTTATGATCAGGATTTTATTTCTCTGCACGGGGAACTCCTGCCGCAGTCAGATGGCGGAGGGCTGGTGCCGTTTTCTGAAGGGAGACACCATCGAGGCCTATTCCGCGGGCATCGAGAAGCACGGTTTGAATCCGTATGCCGTCCGGGTCATGAAGGAAAAAGGCGTGGACATTTCCGGCCAGCATTCGAAGCTGATCTCGGAACTGTCGGAAACCGGATTCGATTATGTGATCACGGTCTGCGGCAACGCGAAGGAACATTGTCCGTTCTTTCCCGCACGGGTCAAGGTCGTCCATGTCGGATTTGAAGATCCGCCGCGGCTTGCGGAAAAAGCCGTAACAGAGGAAGAAAAGCTCGATTGCTACCGGCGGGTCCGCGATGAAATCCGGGAGTTCGTGGAAGGATTGCCGGACTCGTTAAAATAAAGGAAAAAGTTCATGGGGTGCTGTGGGAATAAACCCGGAGAAATTCCGGCGGAGGCGGCGTCCGTCTGCGGCGGAAATGTCCGGCTGTCTTTTGTGGAGGAAATTTTGAATACGCCGATCGGTCCGGTCGGACGCGTCAGTTCCGTGTGGACGTGGAAGGACTGGCTGGGAGCCATGGCGATGCGTCTGGGAATCGGAAGGATGAACTACGCCGTGCCGCCCGGACTGTATGCCTCCGGAAATCCGACGAAGGAGTCTCCGGTATTTGTCACCTCCAACTACAAGCTGACCGTAGACCATGTGAGACGCGCCATCGGAGGACTGGATGGATGGCTGCTGGTGCTGGATACCCTCGGGGTGAATGTCTGGTGCGCCGCGGGAAAAGGCACGTTCGGAACGGCGGAATTGGTCCGGCGGATTGCCTTATGCCGTCTTTCCGAACGGGTGTCGCACCGGACGCTGATCGTCCCGCAGCTGGGGGCGACGGGAGTCTCGGCGCACGAGGTATTCGCCGCCAGCGGATTCAAGGTAGTCTACGGCCCGGTCCGTGTGGACGACCTGCCCCGTTTCATGGCGGATGGAATGAAGGCCTCGCAAGAGATGCGAACCGTCACCTTCCGACTGGGGGAACGTCTTGCGGTGGTTCCGGTGGAAGTCGTCCATTGGGCGAAATGGCTGGCAATTCTGTTCGCCGTGTGTTCGATTGCCGCGGCGCTCGGTTCGGGGGACTACGGACTCCATTCGTTTCTCCATTCGGGACTTCTTCTCGGGACGGCTTTTCTGGGTGGAGTTCTCCTCGGGCCGGTCCTGTTTCCGTGGCTTCCCGGACGCGCCTTCGCCCTGAAGGGGCTCTGGTCCGGTCTTCTGACCTTGCCCGTTCTGTTTCTCCTCGGACTTCTTCCGGGAGGGAACGGGATGGAAATTCTTCAATCCGCCGGATGGATTCTGCTGACGCTGAGCATGTCCTCGTTCCTGATGCTGGCATATACCGGCTCTTCGCCCTACACCTCGCTTTCAGGGACACGGATTGAAACCCGGATTGGATTCCGGGTCCAAAGCGCGGCTGTCCTTCTTGGAATTCTGCTGTTGTTTTCCCCTTTATTTTTTGGGAAAGGATGAATCATGTTTCTTTATCTGAAAGATGTAGTTTCCCTGCGGATCGACGCGGAAAAATGCACGGGATGCGGCTTCTGCCTGAATGTATGTCCGCGCGGGGTGCTCGCCCTGAAAAACCGCAAGGCGGTTGCAGTCGTCAAAGACGCGTGTCTGGAATGCGGCGCCTGCGCGAAGAATTGTCCCGCCGGAGCGGTGACAGTGCAAACGGGAGTCGGCTGCGCCACCGCGCTTCTTCAGGGAAGCGGAGCTTGCTGCTGTTCCGCACAAGACGGGAAAGGATGCTGTGAAAAATGAAAAAGGATTTCTCTTCCGGGTTGGACCCTGCTTCCAGTTTTCTGATGTCCACCCATGACGCGGTTCCGGGCATCACGGAAAACGTTTTGAATTCCGGCAAGTCTTCCGACGGGCGTTCCAGCTATGAAATTCTGGCGGACGCCGCCGGGCTGAAGCCGGGAATGACGGTCGTCGATCTGGCCTGTGGAAGTGGTCCTCTGCTGGTTTTGATTTCCAGCCGGATCGGCCCTTCCGGGCATGCGGTCGGAATTGATCTGAACGGGTCCGAACTGGCGTTGGCGGAAAAACGTCTCGGCTCCCGGGGCAATGTGGAATTCCGCCGGGAATCGGCCGATGCGCTGTCTCTTTCGGACTCTTCGACCGACGCCGTGTTGTGCCACATGGCGTTGATGCTGTTTCAACCGCTGGATTCGGTACTGCTGGAAATTGCGCGGATATTGCGTCCGTCCGGGATACTGTCGTGCGTTCTGCCAAGCCTGAACGGAGGCAATGCGCTGTTTTCAGAGATTCGCGAAACCCTGTCGGGAATCGTCGGGAAAGATGTGTCCGCGGAAAAAAGAATTGCGCTGGGAAATCGTGAAACAGGGAGCGTCCCGCTCCTGAAAGAGATATTGAAGAAAACCGGGAAATTCGGGGATTCCCTGCAGATTGTCGATTTCGAGGTCATTTTTCGGGATACGCCGGAATCCCTTGCCAGACGCTTCCTGCCGTTCTTCTACTATACGGCGTTGCTGTCCGTGGCGGGGAAAGAGGAGTTGCTGAAAAACTGGACGTCTCTGTTCAAAAACAGCATGGATGGGAAAAGCGGTCTGGCGGAGTTCCGGCTGCCCCTGTCCGTGTTTACCATTCATAAAGCAAAATAAAACGAGGGGAAGATCATGGAAGAAGGAATCAACGCCGGCAACGACCGGAAAATGACGAATATTTTCGAACGGTATCTGACGCTGTGGGTCGGATTGTGCATTGTCGGCGGAATCATTCTGGGAAAGCTTGCGCCGACGCTGGCGACCCGTCT
>CAYWZD010000267.1:0-5994 GCA_964462755.1 uncultured Victivallales bacterium
GCCTGCCGCAAAGTAGCCACATGATCGATGTTGACGCCAAGTTTCAATTTCCGCACCATTCCTGGAATTCTCCTTACATTAAAAGCCATGGAAAGCTGTTTCCGGATAAAGACCGACCATCAATATAATTCCTCGCGAAAAGATTGCAATATCCGGGAATGAGATTCTCGGGAAAGTTTCCCGGAACAAAAAGCGGTTTCAGAGCCGGAAATTCAAAGGCTTCTCAGCCATTCCGCGGCACGGGCCACAGCCTCCGGCGGAGGATAGCGCGGGCTCTCGTATTCCAGACTGATGTAGCCGGAATATTCCTTCTCCCGCAGGAACTTCCATATTTCGGCGTTGCGGACCTCCCCTTCCCCGATCAGTTCGGGACGCATGAAACGTCCGTCCAGGCATGCGCGGGTATTTTCCGAAGCCATCGGATACGTATGCGGTTCGGAAAAGAATTTCCAATCCTTGAAATGGACATGCCGGATGTCTTCAAAACAGCGGCGGCAGGACTCCAGCTCATCTTCGCCCCCCGATGCGTTGCCGGAATCGAAACAGAGCCGCAGGCTCGGGACTTTCCGTTTCGCCTTGTAAAAGTCGTCGGCAAGCACGACGGGACTGTCGGACGTGGTGAAATTCTCCGTCATCAGGACCAGTCCGGCGGATGCGATCAGTTCCTCGGCCCGGCTCATGATGCCGCACCAGTAGTCCAGCGTTTCGAAGCGGTCCTTCTTAATTCCAGGCATGAATGGAATCATGATCCCCGGCGCCTTCAGCTCCAGCGCAAAGTCCACCCCGGTCCGGATATCCTCCAATGCGCCTTCCGCATCCCCTTTCAGCCCCCGGTGGGAGAAAAAAGTATAGCAGGCCACGGGAAGCCCCGCGTCGTCCGAATATTTTTTCAGTTCGGCGGCGGTCCGTCCGCAGTCCGTCACCCACTCGATTCCGTCCAGCTCCAGTTTTCCTCCGAGACGCGCCGCGTCTTCCGGAGTATATCCGTGCCATGTCATACTACCGCTCATCATGGAAAGTTTCATACCGCAACACCCTGCCTTCTTTTTTCTTATTACCATAGGCGGAATGCTTTTTTTTTCAAACTCTTTTGAAAAGACAGTTGAAAAAAAGCCTTTGCCGGGGCAAATTATCCCCTTTAAAATAAAGCAGGACATTGATGAACCCGAAAAAAGGATTTCAGACATGGAACAGATGACCGCTCTTTTCGAGAAGCATTTTCATAGAAAACCCGCCGTTGTTTCCCGTGCTCCGGGACGTCTGGAAATTCTAGGCAACCACACGGACTACAACGAGGGCTTCGTCCTCAGCGCGGCCACGGAACAGGCCACCTACATGGCAATGGCGCCCACAAGCGGAAGTATCTGCACGCTCGTAGACACCGCGTTGCCGGGCAGTTTCACGATCGATCTGGACCAGCTGGACACCCCGGTCAAGGGCGACTGGACCAACTACATCAAAGGAGCGCTGGTCGAACTCAAGCGGCGCGGTCTCAAATTCGGGGCGTTCGACGCATTGCTTTCCAGCACGGTGCCGCTCTCCGCGGGGATGAGCAGTTCCGCCGCACTCGAAATGGCCTTCTGCTTCGCCCTCCGGACGATCTACGGAATCACGCTCCCGAACGCGGACTGGGCCCGGGTCGGCCAGGCGGTCGAGAACCGCTACATGGGCTTGAAGTCGGGACTGCTGGACCAGTTCAGTTCCATTTTCGGCAAGAAGGACTCCCTGATCCTCTGCGATTTCCGGAAAGTCGAGGTCTTGCAGACAGTCCTCCTGCCCTCCGGTTACGCTTTTCTGGTCGCCAACACGCTGGTCAAGCACAATCTGGTGGAATCCGACTACAACCTTCGGCGCGAAAGCTGCGAACGCGCCCGCGACGTCATCGCCGCGGAATGCCCGGAAGTGAAGATGCTCCGCGATGTCGATCACGCCCTGCTGGAACGTTTCCGCGACAAAATGGACGCCGTGGACTACCGCCGCGCCCTCCACGTCGTCGGCGAGGACGAACGGGTCATGCAAGGCGTCGAATGTCTGAAGAAAGGCGATGTGACCGGCTTCGGCCAGCTCCTCTTCAGGAGTCATGAAAGTTCGCGGGAGAACTTCGAAAACTCCTGTCCGGAACTCGACGCCCTCGTGGAAATCGCACACACCCTGCCGGAATGTCTCGGCGCGCGCCTCAGCGGCGGCGGCTTCGGCGGCATCACGATCCACCTGATCCGTCTTGCCGACGCGGAAACCTACCGCGGACGGCTGGAAACCGCCTACAAGTCCATGACCGGGAAGAAAATCAAAACGATCCTCTGTTCCATCGGCGACGGCGCTTCCGCCGCGGCTTTGTAAGGAACGATCCTCCGGAAAACATCTTTTCAGGCGCACCCGCCAGAAGTCGACAAGTTTTTTCAAATTCTCCTTGCTGAATTCTGGCGGGTGCGCTTTTTCTGCGGGTCCTGAAAAAATTCTGAAAAAAATGGAAAGAGGGGGTTGTCAAATCCGTTATATTATGTTATATTATAAATAGCAATAAAAAACATAGGTGCATGGCAATGTTTGAACATCTACTGGCAAAACCGAAAGTTCACAGCGTTGTTTTCAGGATATTGAGAGCCTTCGCTGAAAACAAAATAGCGGTCGGAGACCGTCTTCCTCCGCTGCGTCAGCTGGCCGAAGAACTCGATGTGAGCATCTACACCATTCACAGCGCAATCAGCGAACTCAAGAATTCCGGGTATGTGGAAGACAGCGGGAAGAGCACGCTGAATTTTGTCGCGAAACTGCCGGCATCCGAGGAGCTCATCGACCTCAAAGGCGTTGTCATCTCTCTTCTGGTGCGCGACTACAATGACATGAGCAAGCTCGGAAGCATGCTGATCCGCGAACAGTTCAATGTCGCGTTCAAAAAAGAATATCCGGACATTGAGGTCAAGGAAATTCAAGCCAAAGGGCCGCAGGAAAATTTCACCATAGAACAGATCAAGCATCTGATGCGGAGCGGCTCTCCGACGACCAACACCATCACCCAGACGGAATTGCCGGTCTACGAAAAATTCAAGCTCATCGCGCCCCTGCGGGAAGAACTGCTCAGCGATTACCTCGGGCAGATGAAACCGGAATATGTCGAACGCTGCCGGGTGGACGGAAAACTTTACCTGATGCCGGTCAGCGCGACGGTCACCTGTTACACCTACAACCACAAGGTGTTCCGGGATGCCGGAGTCGATCCGGAATATTGTTTCAGCAATCTTGCGGCTTTCATGGAATCTCTCCACAAACTCCGCGATTATACCGGCAAGCCGCCGCTGATCTTTCCGTGCGCGGCCGACATGTATTTGTGGCTCCAGCATCTGGCGGTCAACGATCTGGGCATCAAAGTCCCCGGCCAGCAGTTCATGCCGCCGGACTGGCAGGAGGAGGATTCCACCGGGTCCCTTGAATATTTCTTCAAAGTCATGTTCGAAGAGAAGTTGGGAACCGTGAATGAGACGATCTACGAAGACAACATACTGTCGCTGTACAACAATGAAATCCCGATCGTATTCGATTCAGGCACCCTGGCCGGCTATCTGATGGGACACCGCCAGACAGCCAATTACAGTCTGGCGCAGCTGGGAGGAATCGGCCTCGCCAACGTTTCCGGCAGTTTCATCCGGGCCGGAGCCGATGAAAGGGAACAGCTTGCCGTCATCAAATATATTCAGTTCTACATGAACTGGATACACGGCGAGACCGGGGTCGTCTGCCGCGCCGCCTACAACCGATTCTTGAAACCGTGGACCATCTACAAAAATATCGAGGATGACAAATTCCTCTTCAGCGGCAGCAATTTCCCCGACAGCTGGATGAACGAAGTCCGCAAAATGGAGAAAAACCTGATCTGGGAGCCGCTGGGGAACGACTGGGAAAAATTCCTTTGCGGAAACGCTCTCCAGAAGCTCCTTGACTCGGAACGGAATATTTCGATGGATTCCTTGAGATTCTACCTCAGTTCCATCAGCAGTTCATCGGTCAGCGGAGAGCAGTTGACGCAGATCATGGCATTGGCATGAAAAGATATGCTGGCAGTTAAAATAACAATCGCTAAAGCAGGAGTTGAAAAATGGGAAAAGATTTGAAAAACCGCAAAAAAAGTTTTACGCTCATCGAACTTCTGGTAGTAATTGCAATCATTGCAATTCTTGCCGGCATGCTGCTTCCCGCTTTGAATCGCGCACGGGAGAATGCTTACGCCGCCAGCTGCACCAATAAGCTCAAACAGCTGGGCCTTCAGGTGGGAATGTATCTGGACAGCTATCAGGGAATGATTCCGCATTACTACTACGGCAACACCGTCAACACCAACGGCATCACATGGGTCAGGGTCATCGGCCCCGAATGCTTCGGGCTTCAGAAGATGGCGTGGGACAACTGGGGCACAAAGGAACATGGAATGATTTGCCCGCTGACGGTCAAGGATACCACGGAGATCTATAAGGCGGGAACCGCTTGGGTGACGAGCTATGCGATGAATATCAAGATGAGCGGACTGAAAGTGTCCACGATCAAAAATCCCTCGTCAAAATACTTTTTCATGGATTCCAAAAACACCTATCTGGCTTATCGCCCGTGGTATCCGGACAAGCATTCCTTCCGGCATATGCAGAAATGCAACTACAATTTCGTCGACGGCCATGTGGGCTCCTTCAAATACAACGCCGAACCGCTCGCCGGCTGGGATCTGGACTGATAGAACGAAAGGAGACACAGAATGAAATGGGTCGGACTCACTTTCTTATGGTTGATTCTTGCGGGAATTGTTCCGGGCGGCGAAACCTTGAAATTCGATTTCGGCCCCGTGCAAACGCCCCCCGTGCCCGGCTGGGTGCGTCTTGACAACCGGACGCTCTACAACCCGAAACTCGGGTACGGCTGGACTTCCGAATGGTCCAGAGGCGTCACATGGCAGTCCGGGGAAGCGCTTACCAGAACCGGCGTCGGAGGCGATCCCGGAGTCAGGGAGGGAATCCTGCTGACGGACCTGCCGGACGGAGTCTATAAACTCACCCTTCAGGCAGGGAGCGCGTCTCCGACGGAAGGGCGGATGGGAAATTGTCTCGAGGCCAATGGAAAAGTGGTGATCGGCGCGCCCGGCATGGGCGGCTGGGGAAGAGTGGAAAAACGCGCTGTCCCGGTTGTGGTCGAAAATGGACAGCTGAAACTGCGCTTTTTCCTGTGCGACACCAAAAGCGCGTATCGCTTGAGCCTGTTTTCTCTGGAAATCGTTCCGGTTGAACCCGGTCCCGAAGCCGATCAGATCCTGAAACACTGGAGCGAAGACAAAGGGAAAGCCAATGCCGGACAAAGAAAAATCACGTTGAACGGCAAAGAATATACGGAACTGGGATATAACTCATTCGAAAAGCCCGGAGCATGGGCGAACCCGTTTCTCCGGAGCGGCGCCATTGTTTTTTCCCGTCCGAACCCCGGTGAAATCCTGAACTATACGGTCCCCTCGGCGGAGGATGTTCTGAAAACCTCTTCCGGATTCGCGTGTGCCGGGGAACGTCAGCCGTTTCACTTCGGGGTGCATGCTCTGAACGCCCTGAAAAACGTCAATGTGCAATTTTCCGACCTCCGCGACGGTGAAAAACGGATCGATGCCGGAAACATCAAAGTCTACACGGTAACCTGCCATTATCAGTCCACATCGGAATATGTGGGGAAAAACGTCAAACTGGCGCCGGAGCTTCTGGAGAAGAATTTCCCCTTCGCTTTGGCGGCAAACAGTACCCAGCCCTTGTATTCCGTCGTTGAAATCCCCGCCGGACAGCCTCCGGGACTTTACCGGGGGGAAGCGTCGATTACTTCCGCAGGCAATAAAGTTGCTTCTTTCGAGGTTAAACTGAGGGTCCTGCCAATCACGCTGCTGTCTCCGCCCGACAAGGACTGGCAATTATTCACCGACTCCGACCGCTGGTGGCAGATGCCGGAAAAAGAGGTCAAACTTGAAATAGACGACAT
>CAYWZD010000268.1:0-5972 GCA_964462755.1 uncultured Victivallales bacterium
AGCATGCAGAAAAGCAGGAGGCGCAGAATGGAAAAAGCGGTGTTTTTCATGGGTCAGCGCTTTCCTTTCTTCTTTTCGACGGAGAGCTGCTTTTCAAATGTGATCTTCAATTCGCGCGCTTTCTGATAGGCGTTCTGTTCGGGGTCGAGGATCAGCATGAGTTTGTTGCATTCCTCGACGGCTTCGGCATATTGTTTGCGCTTGATGAAGACATTGAGGTTGAATTCGGAATCCTTGATCATCTTCTGGAGGAGGCCTTCGGCTTCCGCGAGCTTGGTTTTTGCGATGCTCCAGATTTTCGGCTTCGGATCGAACTGGTCGAGGAAGTCGATCGTGATCTGGTAGCGGAGAATGGCGTTGCGGAGGTTTTCCGGACGCGCCTGATAGTTGGCCAGCAGTTCCTCCGCTTTGTTGAAGGAACGTTCGGCTTCGTCGCGCATTTCCTCCTCCGAAAGGGAGATGGTTTTGAGACCGTATTCGTCGGCAAAACGGTTCAGGGCCCGCTCGATGGTTTCAAACGAGTTTTTCGGGTAGGAGTTCCGGACGGTGATGGAATTGAGTTTGGAGTCATATCCGATGAGAAGGCTTCTGGACTCGTCCGTTCCTTCGACCGGGCGTCCGGGCGGATCGTTTGCCAGTTTCATGAAGTCGGTTTCCTTGACCGTGTTCTCCAGCGATTTCAGGATCTCCGGTTCGATCCGGCCGATTCCTTTGGAGAAATGCCTCTGATGCTTCAGGTCGTCCAGTTTGAAAGTCGCGGAATTGTTTTCGATCTTGATATGAAAACGAAAGACATTGTTTTTGGAGATGACCTGTTTCTCATACACCAGCAGGAACGGGTTTCTCTGCTGTTTCGGGGCATCTTCACTTATGTTCTGACGTTCTTTCGTTGAGTTGATGACGACGAATGTGAAGACCGCCACCATGGCGAGGCAGACCACCAGAAGGATGAACAGAAGGTTCCCCAGACGGCGTTTGGTCGGGCTGCCCTCTTTTCCCTCGGCATTCTCTTTGAGGGGGTCTTTCTTTGCAAAGATATTGCCATCGATCTTCGGGGTGGAATCGGTGACCTGAATCCGGTCGGTCGACTGTCTGGAAGGCGCGGGCGGACCGAAGATGTCCTGAAGCTGGACGCGCACCGTTTTTGTCTCCACGGAGGAGCCGCTTTTGCTCCCCGGAGCCACGGAGGAGCCGCTTTTACTCCCCGGAGCTACGGAGGACTGGGGAACTTTCAGCGTCGAGGAACGGTTGCCGTCTCCGAAACGGATCACCTGTTCGCCGATCATGATTTCCGAACCTCTCCGCAGAATCAGGGGGGCGTCGATCCTTTTGGAATTCACCTTGGTTCCGTTGGTGCTTCCCAGATCGACGATCCGCCATTCACCGGAAGGAGTGAACTCGATTTTCGCATGGTAACGGGAGACTCCGGGCATCAGAAGCTGGATGTCATTATCCATCTCCCTTCCGATGCAGATTCCGGGAGGGACCAGTTCCCACTGTTCCCCTTTCCGGTTCCCGTTCAAGAAATATAAATTCATAGTCCGTTCAGTCCTTCGTTTCCAAGGGAACCGCGGTTTCCGGAGAGGACGAAGCCATCCTTGCACCGGCTCGCACGAAACTTTTTTCAAGTTCCGGTTTCAATACACAAGCGAGATCAAGAGAATCCCCTTCTGTGGTCCCTGTGCATGAAATGATTCCAAGGGGTAACTCTATCACATAAAACGCGTTTTTGCAATAGACAAAAGGCTTCCATGGAGACAAATTTTGAACTGTTTTCAATACTTTGACATCTTTTGAGACAAAAACGGCATCGATCGGCTGGGTCATGAAGAAAGTGTGAATTGCGTTGCAATGGTCAAATACCATGGCATCAAAAGAGACAAATTTCCTGCCTATCATGCCGAATAAACGTTCGTTGAAACTCGCGGCGCGGCGCGGGGTGTTGGACAGGATGGTTTTTCGTGTGAGATTTATTATCATGGATGATCAATATGACAGCGTTTTCAGAGCCTGTGAAATAATCGGGGCGATCAGAATGATGAAGACCGACGGAAAGATGAAAAGCACCACGGGAAAAAGAATCTTGACCGGGGCCTCGTTCGCAAGCGTTTCCGCACGGGCGAAACGCTTGTTGCGGAGCTGGTCTCCCTGAATCCGGAGAAGCTGTCCGATTCCGATTCCCAGTTCGTCCGCCTGAACCACCGCGTTGACGACGGAGGTCAGTTCCGGAAGTCGGACCCGTCCGCCCAGTTCCTTGAGGGCCAGCTGTCGCTTTTTTCCCAGCTGGATTTCGTGCAGGGTCCGCTTGAGTTCGTCTCCGAGCGGGTCTCTTTTGCGCTTTGCCAGAATGTCGCGCAGCGCCGTCAGGAAGTCCTTGCCGGCTTCCACGGAGAGGGTCAGGAGGTCCAGCACGTTCGGCAGCGCCTTCAGAATGCAAAGATGGCGGATGCGGATGGTTCGCTGGAGCCATGAAACCGGATACAGGAGGAAGCAGACGAAAAGCAGAAAACCGAACAGTGTCTTGTCCCCCATCAGCATCAGAAACAGGAGGATTGTTCCGCCCACTCCCATCAGAATCCGGACTCCGATGAACTGTGCGGCGGTGATCGCCTGATCGAGGCCCGCGCTCTGGAGCTGTTCCTCCGTGTTCTTCCGGGTGTTCGACAGGAATTCCTGTCGGGTGATGAACCCCATGTTCGATGTAAGGGGAAGGAATGCGCGAATGAGCAGCGGCAGTCTCCGCGCTTCGTATTCCTCCGTCTTTCTTTCGGCTTCGTCCGATTCGATCCAGGCCGATTTCAGGAGTTCCGCCAGAAGAAGAAACAGGCAGGTTGCTCCGATTCCCGCGGAGATGGCAGCCAGAAGGGTGAACATAGGAAGATTCTCCTGTTAAATATCGATATTGGTAATTTTCCGGATGACCAGGAATCCGGTCACATCCAGAATGATCACAGCCACCAGACAGAGGACCCCGACCACGGTTGAAAAGAATGCGTTCATCATGTCCGGGGCGATGTTCATCATCGCGATGAACAGCGCGATCGGCATCAGACCGATGATCATCGCCTGCATCCGGCCTTGCGCGGTGAGCGCGCGGATGCGTCCGGTGATCCTGACCCGTTCACGGATGACGCCGGCCAGACGTTCCAGCGTGGCGGTCAGTTCGCCGCCGGTCTGCCGCGCGGTCAGGATCGACACGGCCACGAGTTCGAAGTCCGGACAGTTCAGGCGCGTGGACATTTTGTCGAGGGCATTGTCCAGCGTGACGCCGAGGCGCAATTCCTGAATCAGAAGATTGAATTCAAAAGAGATCGGCTTGCGGTTTTCTCTGGCGACCACTTCCAGCGCCTGGTTGATGCTGAATCCCGCTTTCAGGGACCCGCTCATGGAAAGCAGGGCGTCCTCCAGCTGCTCGTTGAATTTGGCGAGACGCTGTTTTTTGAGCCAGCGCAGATAAATACGCGGCAGCGGGAAAGTGGCAGTGGCTCCGATCAAGGCGACAATCACCATTTTTGAGATGCTCAATTCCGCACCGTAGAAACCCAGCCCCAGCACCGCGGCGAATCCCGCGAACGCGGACACCGCAAGGCTCAGATCCAGCACCCGCGCGGGAGGCATGTTCAGAAGCACGTCATCCATCTCCACGGCGGTTTCCTGAAGATATTTTTCACGGTAGCGGGCTGAAAGAAGCGCAAAGAAGTCCACGATCACATACGTTGCCAGGGTGACCGCTATTCCCGCGCACAGCGCGGCAAAAAGAGTGTAGTTCATTACCGGAGTCCTCCCGCCGCCGTATCCTCCGGCGGCTTGAACAATGATATATCCAGACTGAGACCCGCCCGTTTGATGTCTTCCATGAACATCGGGATGCTTCCGGTCGCAACATACTTTCCGATGATCTTGCCGTCGCTGCTCCAGCCGTCCTGACGGAAAACGAAGAGGTCCTGCATGGTGATGATCTCCCCTTCCATCTTGGTGATTTCGCTGACGTGCGTCACTTTGCGTGTGCCGTCCTTTTCACGGGTGATCTGGACGATGATGGAGATGGCCGAGGCGATCTGTTCGCGGATGGCCCGGAGCGGGAGGTCGAACCCGGACATCAGGACCAGCGTTTCGAGGCGGGACAGACAGTCGCGCGGAGAGTTGGCGTGAATGGTGGTGAGGGAGCCGTCGTGTCCGGTGTTCATGGCCTGAAGCATGTCCAGCGCCTCCCCGCCGCGGCACTCGCCGATGACGATCCGGTCCGGACGCATGCGCAGGGAGTTCCGCACCAGGTCCCGGATGGTGATTTCCCCTTTCCCCTCGATGTTGGCGGGGCGGGCTTCCAGCCGGACCACGTGCTCCTGACGGAGCTGAAGTTCGGCGGCGTCTTCGATGGTGACGATTCGTTCCGTATCCGGGAGAAATCCGCTGAGGATGTTCAGGAGGGTCGTTTTACCGGACCCGGTTCCGCCGGAGATGATGATATTTTTACGGAGCTTCACGCAGATGTCCAGAAAGGTGGCGATCTCGCGGGAGATGGAACCGAACCGGATGAGGTCGTCGACCTGAAGCGGGGTCTTGGCAAATTTCCGGATCGTGATGGTCGGCCCCACCAGGGAGAGCGGGGGAATGATCGCGTTCACGCGGGAGCCGTCCTTCAGTCGTGCGTCGACCATCGGCGAACTTTCGTCGATGCGGCGTCCCAGGGGCGACACAATGCGTTCGATGGCGGCGACCACCTGACTGTTGTCGGCAAACGCCATGTCGGTCCGGTGGAGACGTCCGTTGTATTCCACGAAAATCTTGTCCGGCCCGTTCACCATGATTTCGCTGATCTCCGGCATGGCGATCAGATCTTCCAGCGGACCCAGCCCGATCGCCTCGTTGGTCAGTTCCTTTTCAATCAGTTTCTTGGTGATGCACGGCGGCAGCGGAATGGAAATTTCATTCACGATTTCCGCGATCGTGGCGCGGGCTTTTTCGTTCAGCTCGGTGTCGGAAACGCCCGCCATTGCCAGACGTTTGAGGTTCAGACGTTTGATCAGTTCCACATGCGCGCGTTTTTTGATCTCCTGAAGGAGCGGGCGGTTCTCGAAAGGAACGCCGGAGACTCTCAGGACGGCAACGGCGGAACCTGCGTTTTTTTCTTCCCGGATGAGGTCGTCCATGGTTTTGGGACCGGAATTGGCTTTCGGCGTCGGCGCCGGAGGCGGGGGAGATGGCTGCGGCGCGGCGGCCGGCGGAGGAGGCTGGAGGGATTCCTGCGTAATCGGGGCGGATTCGGGCCCCAGCAGCGAAATGGCGACATCCCCGATCTGAAGCTCGGACCCCGGATCGGCGGAGACCGCTTCCGTTCCCAGCGGCTTCTTGTCCAGATAAACCGGAAAGGCTTCCGGATTGAACGCCAGTATTTTGAGATCGTCGTCTCCGACGATCAGTTGACAGTGGCGCGAAGATATCCCCTGTCCTTCCAGTTGAATGTGACATGCTGGGCTGGTTCCGACGCGGTAAACGCCAGGCACCAGTTTTGCCTGAAAGGGTTCTGTTCCGGAATGGATGGTGATTTCGTACATATTCCGAATCCCGACTCCTGTTTTATTTTCCCGTTTTCAGCATGCCTTCGCGTTCGCGGGTGTAATTGAGGATATTTTTCTGGAGATAATCCCAGTTGACGCTCTGGAGCTGCTTGGTGACGGCGGACTCCTCATAATTGCGCAGGCTCAGGGAGATGCGTCCCTTCTGCGTGGCGAAGATGATCATTTCCACTTCTTTCGGGGTCAGTTCAAGCGTGACGGTGCTGTAGCCGCGGGAGCGCATTTCCTGACTGCCGGAGCCGACCAGCAGCCCCATGTCCGAACCGGTGGCGATGACGCGCACCCGCTGGAGGATCGTCAGGGTGATGGTATCAAGCGCGGAATCTCCGCGGGCGTCCGGGAAACGGAAGGTGCCGAGCAGGTCCACATAATTGTTCGGCTGAACCAGCCCCGTGA
>CAYWZD010000269.1:0-5933 GCA_964462755.1 uncultured Victivallales bacterium
CTTCCCGGTCCAGCAGCCCAGCACTTTGTCACGATATTCATTCAGATTGAGGTTCAACACGTTCCATCTCCTGGTTTCTGGTTGCAATATACAGGCGGCATATGGCTTCCGCTATAACAAAACAAGGAATTATCAGGATTTTTCAAGGATTATTTTTTTGATTTTGGACGGATATAATCCTGTACCGGGTCGGGGAAAACCCGGTCGACGCCCGGAAAATGCGGGTAAAATAACTGGAGTCCCGAAATCCGCACTCATCGGAGATTTCCGAGATGTTTTTCTCGGGGGAATCGGTCAGCATGGCGCGCGCTTTCTCCATGCGGAGCGTATTGATGTATTTGACCAGCGTCACGCCCGTTTTTTCCCGGAAAAACTCCCCGACATACGTCTTGCTCAGGTGTGCAACCGAGGCAATGTCATCGATGGAGAGTTCCCGCTGGAAATTCCGGTTGATGTAGTCGAGCATCCTTGTCAGGGAGTCGTGAGAATCGCTCAGCGACGGGATTTGCATTTTCCGTTCCTTCAGCTCTCGCCAGCAGGAACAGATTTCGTTGAGAAGCAGGATCAGATGGGCTTTTCCGTTCAGGGTCGACGATGGATTCGAGGTGCTTGTTTCGTGGCAGATGGAGTCGAAAAGCTCCTTGAGATGCCCCGAAAACGGCGGAGGAAGAAACAGTTTGCTGATGGAATTTTCGGGCGAGGCTTTGCGGTCGCCCGGATGGAAGAGAAAATCGAACCCGTCCACTTTCCGGAAAAGCTGGAGTTCGCGTCTGGAAAAAAGGCCGAAGGAAAAAATCAGGTTGTAGAAAACCAGGTTTTCCGCGGCGAAAAAAGAATGGGTCAGCGACCGGTTGATGATGTAGAGGTCTCCGGCGATGATCGGATAGGAAACGCAGTTGACGAAGTTGATTCCGCTTCCGGAAAGGACGTACATGACTTCCATGCAGTCATGGAGGTGCTCCACGGACGCGTCGCCCTTCTTCCAGTGCTGAAGGTTGACGAACATCCTGCTGCCGGTATGATCGAACTGTTTCAGGTGATATACTTTCATGGGACCGTCCTTTTTCCCCCTGTTTTACAGTATCACGGCGCCGCCTTTTTTCAAAGGAAGGCAGTATTCTTTTTCTCTGTAAAACAAGTTTAATACGGAAACAGGACAATGTTTCCCCAACCGTCCCGGCAATCATCTCTCCGGAAACGGTTTTCACTTCGGCAAAAATTCTTTCATGCTTCCCGATCCAATGACCTGAAGAAAAGTCTTCGGAAAATTCCCGGTAAAAAGTCCGGACGCAGGATGTCAGAGTAACCGTTCATTCATGAATTCTTTTTCGAGACGAGGAACACCCGTTTCCAGATTCCCCCCTCGCCGCCGCGGTCTTCCACTTGAACGACAACATCGATGCGGCCGTCTTTCGTCTTGTTGACTGCCTTTGTAATTTCAACTTCAAACGGTTTTGCCTCATCCCCGGGATTTTTGTATTTTCTCGTATAAATCAGTTCTCCATTGACCCATACCTTGCAGGATTCATCCACAGCGCCGAAGAGCAGGAAAACATGCCGGTCTTTCCAGTCGGCGGGAACCGTCAGGCGTTGCGCGTACCAGCCGAGGCCGTCATACTTGACCAGTTTTTCCTTGAGTCCGTCGGACATGTTCGGCATGCGTTTTGTGCCCTGCCAGAAAGTGTGAGTCGGCACCATCTCTCCCCATTTTGAGTATTGCGCATACGTATTTTCAAACCATTTTTCCTTCTCGCCGAATTCCTTCGGATCGATTTTGAAATACCAGAAAACCGGCGTTTCGAGGATCGGCAATTCATATTGCGCCGTGGCTTCGGCCATTTTCATTCCGGTGAGATCGCCCCAACGGATTTCGGTCGCTGTCATGGCGTCGAAATCGATTCCGGAAAAATTCTTGTGCTCTTTACGGAATTTCAGGAGTTCGCGGATGGCGCGAGTGCGTTCGGCGCCTTTCAATGTGACGGCACGGAAAACCAGGCGCGCATGACGGTTTAAAAGCTCGATCTCTTCAATGCGCTTGCGTTCAGCGGGAGATAATTTCTCCTTGAGTGCGTCGGTCAGGAAGGCGTCCGTCGTATCGAAATCCTTTTCCGTGAAATATTTTCCGGCTTCCATTGTTACACCGCGGCCGATATTGAAATAACGCGCCCGCTGAAGAATGTTCCCATAGTCCGGCAGAATCCGGGTTTCCCAGTTCTTCCGCCAGTGTTCGTAATACTTCCCGACGAATGGAGCCGCGTTTCCGAAAGCGGAAAGATATTCTTTTTCCCAGAATTCGAACGGTTTTTCCGGCTCGAGAATCGTTCGTCCCATCACATAATAGGCAAATCCGAAGGGGCCCCACGACGCCGCACAGAGGTTGTCGATGTTGCATCCGACCGCATTCGGGTATGAAAGCGCGGTTTTGAACAGGAGCCAGCCGTGTTTTTCGAAGCCAAGCGGCAGAGAAGAATTGAAGTAACATGGCAGATTCGGACGGATTCGGATTTTCTTTGCTCCGGCTTTTGTCCAGCCGTCCAATTCCTCTTTGACCCGTTCGATCCGGAAATCCGTAGGAACGAACGTCAGAAGGATGTTGGGTTCGAGCTTCTCCCGCAGCGGCGGCGCCTCGGTTTCGTTGTAGGCGAGAGCATGGACGTCCAGGGGCGGATTCAATTTATTCGCGCGGCGGGCTACGGCGTTGACCAGCCATACATACCGGTCTGTCAGCACCTCCCATTCAGGGATACCCGGACGCGTGACATCCAGTTTCCGGCAGGCCGGGCAAAGACAGAAATTTCCGATCCCGTCATTGGAAGAAACATTGACATTATTCTTTTTGTCGGGACCGTTCAGATGATCCGCAATAATCAGATCGACGATCCCCGGCGCCGTGTAACAGATCTGGAGCAGTTCGTTTTTTCTGTTCTTCGCTGCCGCGGGGTCCGCGCTGTCCGCTCCGGTACTGAGGCCGCCTCGAATGCCATGGGAGTTCATGGCAAAAATTTCCGGATGGGTCTTGCCATAACGTTCCCACCAGTCGACAAACGCATGCCTTGTGTTCCATGCAATGAATTTGTCGCATTTCATGTGTCTGCTCCACTCTTTATTCTCCTTCGGAACGCCAGGCCAGTAATAGTGCTCGGCAAATCGGGTCTTGAATTCATTTTTCCCGTTTTCAAGCCGGATTGGATTCTGTTTCCGGAAAGCGGTGTCGTACGGTGCAATCCACCGGATTCCGAGCTGCTTCTCCAGAAAGTCGTAAACCGCATACCGCAGAGAGGGTCCCTTGCCGGTGAAAACGGTTTCCCGGTCAGTCGTCTCCCAGGTTCCTGCATTTTCGTTCCCGGATTCCCGCAGAAGAAAGGTATAACCGTTCCCGTTGCCGGCAACTTTCACTCCCGAGACAAGCTCAAGATGCGATATGAGATACTGCCGGGCGGTCCGGAAATCCGGAGAATTTCCTTCGCCCGCAACCTTGACACTCGAGGCCTCGAATTCCGCACCGGAAAGCACGCCCGACAAAAAAATGACGATGCTCCATAGAGCCTGTTTCATAACCTGTTCCCTCCTGATATATTATTAGAAGTTGTTCCATTGTCCGTTCGGATTGGTGGTGATGTTCGTGCGGTAGAGCATGAACGGTTCGGTCTGGCGCATCGCTTTGATGCTGTTCCGGTAGGGCTCCGCATTGCCCGCGAGCGTCACCAGATTGGCCGAACGTTTTCCGCCGTGCCGCAGATAGATGCTGTAGGTATATGCGGGAGCATAAATTCCTTCGACCGTGGGAGGATAGGTGTTCCAGTTGTCGATGGCATATCCCGGAGCCAGCCTGCCTCCATAGGAACCGATCCCGCCGAAATACGACGCGGCGTCTCCGAACACGGCGGTCCGGTTCGCACGGCTGCTCTTGCTCAGCAGACTGATCCGGACCGCCGTCTGCTGACTGTTTCCGAAAGTGCCTGTCGTGATTCCGTAAAGGGTCGGATACATTCCGTTGTTGTCCGCGGAGAATCCATCGACAATCACCGGATCGGAGGGACAGCGGTAGGCTCTCGAGAACTTCAAGTATCCGAAAAGGTCGAAGGTCTGCATCCATGCCATGTTTTTTCCATACTTCGGAATGTAGTTGAATGAACTCAGGCACCACTCGTTATTGTCCGTATAGTATTGAACAAACGCCAGATGGAGCTGCTTGAGGTTATTTACGCACGAAATGTTTTGCGCACTTTCCCGCGCACGGGCCAGAGCGGGCAGAAGCATTCCGGCCAGAATCGCAATGATCGCAATCACAACCAGAAGCTCGATCAGTGTAAAACGGTTTTGCCCAGCGGTGTTCTCATTGGATGATGTCATTCCGAGTCCTCCTCTTTGTCATAATGATCTTTACGATACATGAAAATTTTTCGACCCTGCATAATCCAGGGTTGCCAAATCCTTGTATTCCGCGAAATAGACGTTCCGGTTGAGCAATTTGCGCGACTCCTGAATACGCCCGGTCCGAAGGGATTCGATCAGCATTTCTCCGGACGCCTCCCCCATCATGTGCCTTACATGGGAAAAAGATTCACAGAGAATGCGGATTCCATCCAGTTCCGGATGATTTATCAGCGCCTTGCGGAACCGCCAGTTGTCCGAAACCGTCAGAATCGGACGCTGGTTCTGAGGCAGACGGGAAACCACTTCCAGCAAATGCTCATAGAACCCGATCGGGCCGTCGCAGAGAACGGCGTTGATCTGTTTGCCGCGGATGATTTCGGGCAGTTTCTCGTCAATATCCGCAACATTGTTCACCCACATGGAATCGTCCCAGGCGACCCCCATGCGCGACAGTGTGTTTTGAAGGGCGTTCCGGAAAAGGGAGTTGATGGCGACATACGCAACTCGATTTCCTCCGCTTTCGACCAGTTTGGAAAGGAGAAAATCCCGACTTTCCCCACCCACCCAGAGCATGTTGCCGGGCAACCGGCAGGAAGGAATGCCCGCGCCGCCCGGAACTGCAAAAACATGCCGGACCAGATCCTTTTCCGGCATGGAAGCGAATTTCATCATATAATCACTATGCGAAATGATCCAGATGCACCCGGACAAAGCATATTGCTCCATCTGCAGAGAAAGGTCCTCGAGATTGTTGAAAGTCAGAATCTGCGGCAGATAATCCGGATGGCGTTCAAAAAAATTCATGACGCCCTGAAATACCGGCGGGCTGTCGATACAGGGAGAAGGGCGCCCATCGTAAAGGACAATTCCGATCCGGTACGTCCACGGATGGAGTCCGATCATTTGTGTCCCCTGCCGGGTTTTTCCCCGCTGGATGACATTTTCCCGGGTCAGCTCCGCCAAACAGTCCCGGAGCAGGTAGCGGGTGACCCCCAGGGTGGTTGCCAGATCGCGTTCCGAGGGAAGGCGGTCTGTCAGGGAATACTCATTGATCAGTGTCAGGAGATTTTTCCGCAGTTTGGCTTTTTGATCTTTTTTCGTTGATTTTTCCATATTTCCGCCATTTGGTTTAATTATATTATACCATATTAAAGAGCATTGTCAACCCTCCCTGTGAGAAAAATCAAAATTTTTTCATCATCCGGCCGTGACCACAAGTTCACCGCCTCGGGCAGATGATGAAACGTCCTTTCCATGGATCGGCCCGTTTCCGGAAAAAACAAGTTTTGAACGGGAATAAGACAAGTCAAGAACGCTCACTTTTGAGTATATACGCTCAAATTCAGGACAACTTTTCAAATCATGAAAAGAGTACAACATGATAAGTTTTTTACGTCTTTTCTGACTTCCGCCTCCATTTTGAGGCTCCGGAAATTTGATTTTCCCTGTCTTCGTAGTATTGTAACGCAATGACTTGTAAACAATCCACAATCGAAATCATAAAAAGAGGGATCACAACAATGAGTGAGAAAGCGGATATCGGTCTGGTCGGCCTC
>CAYWZD010000270.1:0-5908 GCA_964462755.1 uncultured Victivallales bacterium
CAAGGATAAGATGCGGGCGCTGATTTTCTCCTTGCGCAAGGAGTTCAGAAATCCGTCTCTTCCGATTTACTTTTCACAGCTGGCTCCCTACACCTACGGCGGGTCCCCCTGCAAACTGCCCGTGACATGGGAGGCGCAGCAGGCGTTCGCCGATTCCGATCCGAACGCCCACATGGCGGTGATCAACGACATCGGCAATGTGAAGGACATTCATCCCCGCAACAAGCAGGATGTGGGGAAACGTCTTGCGCTGCTGGCTCTGAAATACGAGTATGGGCGGAATATCGTCGCGGATTCGCCTTTCTTTGAGAGCTGCAAGGTCGACGGCAGCCGGATGATCGTAACCTTCCGCAATGCCAAGCAGCTGAAAACCCGCGACGGCAAGGCTCCGAGCCACTTCGAAATCGCCGGCGGGGACGGCACATTCTTCCCGGCCAAAGCCGAAATCAATGGCAATCAGGTGGCCCTGACCAGCGACAAGGTGGAAGCCCCGTATCTGGTCCGTTTCGCCTGGAATCAGACTGCGGAACCCAACCTTCGCAATGAGGCTGAGCTTCAGGCGGGTGCATTCCGCGCCGGAACCTTGCCGGTCCGCGGCATGCTGGACAAGGAGGTTCCCGAGGCGAAGAGTTTCCGGGTCCTGTATGTCTTCAATCCGCTTGTCCCTGTGAAAAACGGACGTGCGGAGTATGTGGTTGACAACACCGCCGAACTGAAGTCGTTTGTTCCGAAGGAAGTCGCCTATTTCGTGAGCCTGACGTATCCGGACGGAAAGAAGCAGTCCGTGTTCGTTTCCATGGACGCATTCAGCAGGAAACTCCAGGAATTGGGAGTTCCGACGGCGGAAGTCGGCACGCCGTTCCAGATCAATGTCAATCATCTGTTTGTCAAATCCAATGTGCCCGGTGTGAAGAACGGTCAATTTGACAAGGGGAATATCGAGTTCTGGAAGGACAACTATGCTCCGGTCAATGCCATGAATGTCCCGGGAGCGCGCGGGGATGCGTTTGACTTCGGGGATCAGCGTGCCGCGACCGGAAGCTACGGGTCCATGCAAGTTCACAATTACCTGGAGAAACAGACGGTTTTCGCCTTGAACAACTTCCATTCGTCCGTCTGCGACATCGGGATCGGAAACGCGCCCGGCACGAATACGGACTGGACGTTTTCCGGCACCGGGAAAAATCTGGCAGGAGCCGTGATCCTGATTCTGGTCCGCTGAGAAACGCCATGCCGGGGATGGCCGGACGGAACTCTTTTGTTCCGAACCTCTTGCCCCGGCTGTTTTCTTTCCTTGAGATGTTTTTTCCGGACGGGAAAAGCCGGATTATGGCGATTCTGTGAAAAAAGAGAAAAAAACAGATTGAAAATTGTGAAAGACATTTGCTTTTTCTCCGGAATATGAGTATACTTCATTTGCAGTGACCAGCTTAAGGAAGGGGGTCGTATGCCGAACGAAACGTTGCCGGAGGGACTCGGTGGAGACTGGATATGGCTTCCCGCCGAGGAAAGAAAAGACAATCTGAGAGCCTTTGCGCGGAAAGAATTCGTTCTTGAATCGTCCGTCTCGTTCAGCGAACTCTGGGTTTCCGCCATTCCTTTTTACCATGTCTACATCAACGGAGAGCACGTGGGCTACGGTCCGGCCTCCCCGACGCGTTCCAACTGTTATGTGGACCGGTATGATGTGACCCAATATCTGGATGTGGGGCTCAATACGCTGGCCCTGATCGCGGTGGACCAGATTCCCGCTTCCTATTCCTGGCATCCTTATCCTCCGAAGATGTGGTGCCAGCTGAATGTGGAAGGAACCCCCCTCGTCTGCACCGGTCCCGACTGGAAGATCGCGGAAGCCACCTGTTATGCCTACGGACAGCCGCGCTGTCATGCGGGCATGGGGGAAACGGAGAAAGTCAACCTGGATTCCTTCCTCTCCGACTGGCTCCTCACCGGATTCGACGACACCGAATGGGATGAGCCGGAAATTCTGTCTCCCTTCATCGGAAGTTTCCCGGTTCCCGCGCTTTCCGGGCTGGAACCGTTCCTGTGGGTGGAATCCGAGGCTGTCGAACCAGCCAGTTTCGGCAGATACATAGATAAAAATGCTTCCGCGTTTTATTCTTATTCAGGCATTTCCGAATTTGTCCCGGGGAATTATGCCGCTCAGTCCTATGCTTTTTCGCTTGCGGACATCGATGCGACGATGCTGATCTCTTCGGACGATCCTTTTGCCATCTTCTGCAATGACGATCCTGTCATGTTCAGTCTTCAGACAAGAGAGCTTGACAAGTTCGAGACGCCCCATTCTCCGCGGGTGGGCCGTGAAATACTCTTCGAGGCGCAGATTCACCTGAAGAAGGGCTGGAACCGCTTCCTTTGTTTTCAAGATGCCGCCGAAAGTTCCATGGGGCTGATGCTTCTTTTCCCCGATGTGAAGAAAGGAGCGCTCACCTTCCGTCGCGAAGCGTCGAATGTTTCACTGACAGGCTGGAATCTCTGCGGTCCCCTCCGCACTCCGCTCCCGTTCAGCTCTCCCTCTTTCCAGATGGACGGCAGGGAGGACCTTATCGGGCTTTTACCGCTGGAAGAGCATATTAACGACATTTCTTCTTTTCTGGGGAATTGCGAATTCGTTCCGGAGCCGACCCTGCCGGTCGGTTCCCGTCTGAAGGCAGGGGAATATGTGATCTATGACCTGGGCGGGTTCTGTTACGGTTTCCCGCTGCTGGATATCAGCGGCTCCCGCGGCGATGTGGTCGACATCACGTGCGGACTCCGCTTTTCTGACTCCGCCGTGCGTTCCATCGGACCTCTCGGCAGAATGACCGACACCCTCATTCTCCGGGATGGCAACAGTTCCTGGATGCGTCTTTCCCCGCGTGGGGCCCGTTATGTGATGCTGTCTGTGCGGAAGGCTTCCGGCAACGTCGAACCCGTGTTCCGGTATGTTTCCGCCGCGTCCGACCTTGGAACGGAAACCGATTTCCAATGTTCCGACGAAACCTTTGCCGCCATCTGGGGCAAAGCGATCGCCTCCCTCCGCAATTGTGCGAATCAGAACATCATCGACGATCCGTGCGGGCGTCGCTGCCAGACGCTCCCGGAAGCCTATGTCTATGCCCGTCTGCTTTATTCGGTTTTCGGAGGCAATGCGATTGCCGTCAAGGCTCTGGAAGAGTTTGCCGACGGCCAGCTTGAAAACGGAATGCTCCTGAGAATTTCGCCTTCCGGCGTTTACTCGTATTCTCCCGATACGGCGCTCCTCTGGATTCTGTGGCTGGAAACGCATTGGAAATTCACGGGAGATGTGGAATTCCTCCGGAAAATGATCCCGACACTGGATATGCTTCTGCGTTTCTTCCGCATGATCGCTCCTTCCGGAGAGGTTCTGCTGACCGCGGAACGGGCCGGCCATTGCGCCTTCCTGAATGAGCTGCGCGACATGGAGGAAAAAGGAATTTACACTCCGCTGAATGCCCTTTATTACCGTGCCTTGGTCGTTGCCTCGGATCTCTACGCCCAGGTGGACGAGAAAGACAAGGGCGTGGAATGCTATCATCTGGCGGAAAAAGTCGCCAAGGAACTTCTCGATCTGGTTGTCGACCACAAGAGCGGGCTATATGCGGACTACTATCTGGATGGGAAACGGACGGAAAATTATTCGTTCCGGACCCATCTCATGCTCCTGAATTCCGGCATCATTCATGTTCCCAAAGAGGCAAACCAGGTTTTCGAGTATTGTTTCAATGACATGGAAAACCTTCTGCCGTTCTCCTCCAGTCCATTTTTCTTCTTCATTCTGGAGACGCTGTTCGCTTTCAATAAACAGGGTTTCGCCTTCTCCCTCATGAAAAGGGCATATGAATACAATGTCGTAAGGGAAGACCTGTATGAGTTCGGCGTCAATCCGCATGTGTTCAACATCGTGGCCTCCGACTTCATGGTCCGGGAACTGCTCGGAATCCGGGCTTCGGCTCCGGGACTGTCGCAGATTTATTTCAATCCGGCGTGTTCGGTGCTCTCCTATGCGAAGGGAAAATTTCCGAGCGCATCCGGGCGGATTGGTGTGGAATGGCATGTCGAGAACCGGGATTTGACGGTCAGCATCGATTCCAATCACCAGCTGGACGTCCTTCCGGTGATTCCCCCGAAATTCGGTTCCACCTTCAATCTCGGGAATTATGTGAACCTGCTGGATCCCTCCAGCGCAAGCTGATTTTTCGTCGATACTGCCTCCTGAGGAGTCTTCCTTCGCGGAAGCCTGAAGGAGGCCTCTGTTTTTTTCCGCTCCCTGTTTGTATTCGACATGGCAGGATGATATATTGAGAAATACTGCCGTATCGAAGCGGAAAACACCAACCCTTGACAAAGGAAGAGAACCGGACTTATGGCCGCGGAATATTGTGTGATCATGGCGGGGGGAAAAGGCGAGCGTTTCTGGCCGTGCAGCCGGGAGGAAACCCCGAAACAGCTCCTGAACATTTTCGGGGACGCGACGCTGATCGAACAGACGGTCCTGCGTCTTTCTCCGCTGATCCCCTTCGAAAACATCCTGATCGTCACCAACGGAAAATATGCGGACAAGATGCGGAGGCTGCTTCCGCAGCTGCCCGCGGACAACATCCTCGGAGAACCCTGCGGGCGTGACACCGCTCCCTGCGTGGCGCTCGCGGCCGGGGTCATCAAGGCAAAGGCCGGCACGGAGGATGCGGTCATGCTGCTGCTGCCGTCGGACCACTGCATTCATGACGTCGCGGGGCTTCAGAAGGATCTGAGATCCTGCTGTGAACTGGCCCGCAAATCCCCCAGTCTCATCACGATCGGTATTCCGCCGACTTTCCCGAGCTCCGATTACGGTTACATCGAGTGCGGAGAAAAAATCGGGGAACAGGTTTACCGTGTGCGGAAGTTCGTGGAAAAACCCTCCGCCGCACGTGCCGCGGAAATGCTGTCCGCCGGAAATTACAAATGGAACAGCGGCATGTTTATCTGGAAGGTCGGCACGGTGCTGGACATCCTGCGCCGTCATGCGCCGGATCTGGCGGACCTTTCCGCCTTGCTGGAAAAGGCCTGGCTTGACGGCTCGTTCGGGGAGGCCCTTGTCGCCGAATACGGGAAATGCCGCAAGATTTCCATCGACTACGCCGTCATGGAGAAGGCGGAGAACATCCTTGTCCTGGACGCGTCCTTCGACTGGGACGACATCGGAAACTGGACCGCCCTGAGTCATCATTTTCAGGCGGACAAATCGGGGAATGTGGTCGTCGGCAAGTTCGAATCGCTGAATTCGAACAGTTGTATTGTTTTTTCCGATGAGCCGGAGCACCTGCTCTGTGCCATCGACATGAATGAGGCTGTCATTGTGCATACGCGGGACGTGACTTTGTTCTGCCCGAAAAACAGCACTCCGAGAATCAAGGAACTTCTGAAGATGCTGGCGGAAAAGCCGGACATGAAAAAGCATTTCTGATCCGGAGTCTGAGAAAAGGAAGACTCTGTGGAACATCTGGGCACGCTGACTGAACTGAGCTTGTATTTTCTGGCGGCGATCAATCCGGCCAGCAAGATATTTCTTCTGGCGTCCGTCGATCCGCCGTATACCCAGAAGGAACTTTTCCATGTTTCCGTCAAGGCGTCTCTGACCGCGTTCCTGATTCTGGCGGTTCTGGCGGTGTCCGGACAGTATATTCTTCTGGAGATATTCAGCATCAATCTGTATTCCCTGAAAATCGCCGGCGGAATCGTGCTTTTTACGGTCGGCTTGAAGGCGGTTTCCAAGGGACGTTTCTACGAACAGGAAGACCTCCGGATGAACGACGATATTTCGATCGTCCCGCTTGCGGCGCCTCTGATCGCGGGTCCCGCCGCCATCGCGGCAGGCATTGCGATGGTGCCGATCAAAGGACTG
>CAYWZD010000271.1:0-5897 GCA_964462755.1 uncultured Victivallales bacterium
ACGGAAATCGTCAAACGCACCGTCCCGCGCGACAACCCGTTCGCCTCGGGCGCCGATGTCGAACTCATCAGCAAGGACTCCACGGAAGTCATTCTGCTTCCCGCTTCCGCCGTAGCACCGGCGCCCGCCCGGTCCGGCTCCGGGGGCAACGCCTGGGATGCCGTCCTCCGCTGATCTTTCCGTCCCGTCTTTTTTCCCGAACGCTGAAATGGAGAGAGCCGCATGGAAAAGCTGAAAAACGGATTCAAACGCACGCTCTCGATGCTTCTGATCATCGCGGTCATCACGACTCTTTTCATCCTCGGGCCGATCGTATATCAGGAGATCAAAGCCGGGCTGGACAAGGCGGAACTGTCTCTTGGAGATCTGCGGAAATTGCGTAAAACCCTTCAGGAAAACCAGCGTCTCCTCGAGAAGAAAGCCGCCGAGATCCAGCGCAACATCGACAACCGGGTATTGCTGAAAGCACGCCTTCAGATCTTCAATGAAGAGTATGACGCCCTTCCTTTTTACAGCATTCCCCGGAAACTCGAGGTCAAAAAACAAATTCTTCTGCTGGACGCCGAACTCAAGGCAAAACAGATGGCCTTCGACGCCCTCCGGAATCAAAAAGAATTTCTCAACCGGCAGCTGGATGGACTGAACTCAATGATTCATTCCAAGGCGGACTCCTTCTGGGTCCGTGTCCGGGATGCCTTTTCCTCCCGCTGGTTTTCCGTATTCATCCATGTGACGCTGGTTCTGCTGTTGACTCCCATTCTCTGGTGTCTCTTCGAATTTTACGTCCTCGCCGCCCTGATCGGCCGATGCAAGCCGTTCCGGTTCAACGTCCCGTTTCAGGAAGGCGCCATCACCGTTCCGGACAATTCTTCACCGCAGTTCTCCTTTCCCATGTCTCCCGACGAAACCGTTTACACGCGCGCGAAATGGGTGACCCAGAGGGAAAACGTCACGGCCCGGACGAAACTGCTCTGGAGCTGGCGTTCCATTCTGATCAGCCTTCTGGCCGATCTGGTCGAAATGGTCGAATTCAAGACAGGAAACGATCGTCCGGGAAAAGTCGTGTTCGCCTCCCCGGAAGACGCGGACGATCACATTCTGCGGATCGATCTGAAGGATTCCGGCGGCATCGTGCTGAAACCGCGGTATGTCATCGCGCTGACCCCGGGCATCCGCCTGAAAACCCGCTGGAGTTTCCAGCTTCACAACCTGCTCTCCGGACGTTTCCGCCAGATTATTTTCTACGGGACAGGCGCCCTTTTCATCACAGGTTACATGAACATCAATCATGACGCTCCCGGAAAAAACGCGGTCTGCCGGATCGAAGACGGGCTGATCCTCGGATATGACATGACGATGTGCTTCTCGCTGGCCCGGACGGAAACCTTCTGGCATTATTACCGGGGAAAGGCCTCCCTCTTCGATTTTCAAGTCACCGGCGAGGGAATTGTTTTCACTCAGGCACAGGCGCCGCGCGGACGCGGTCTGATGGGAGACACATGGCTGGTTCGCCTGATCCGGGCGCTCGGACAGTTCATCGGATTCTGACGCAACATTTTCCTGTTCAGAAAATTACACCGGAAAGAAAAATTCCACGGACATTATTTCTTGTGGAGAGTCTGTTCCAGTTCACGGAACCCGACTACAGGAATCTGCTGTTTTTCCCAGGTTGTCAGATATTGGGCAGTCAATGCAAATACCATATATCCGACCACGAGGAAAGCCAGAATCGCACAGATGGCAAAGAAAAGATTCGGTTCATCCTTGCCGGCGACCTTCTCCTCGACCACGGCTTCTTCCGAAACAATCGGTTCTTCGACAGCCGCTTGAGCAGCCGCTTCCTGCGGAGCATTCGCGTCTTCCTTCTTCAAAGTCAACTGGATCGCCTGTTCCGCCTCGGCGACGCCGGCGGAGGAAAGGTTGGCGGCCGCAATGTCGCCCTGCTGACGGAGCGACGGCTGATTGGCCGGGGCGACAGAGGGAGACAGGGTTGGTTTCTGAAGCACTACTTTACTGCGCGGAATCTTGGTTGTCACGGTATTTCCGGCAGGAGGAGCGGCGGGAGGCGGAGGCGCTTTCTGTTCCACTTCGATCGGACGGGAATCCGTCGGGGGAAGCGGGGCCACCGCAGAATCCACTTTGGGCTGTAAACGGACGGTGGGAGAAGAAGGCGTCAGTTTTTCGTCCGTCGGAGACGAAGCGGCGGAAGGACGAAGTTTGATCGCGGGTTTCGCGCTCTGAAGTCCGGACTGCATCTTGGCGGCGGCAATGGCCTGCGACTGTCTCTGGATTCCCTGAGTGGTCGTTCCGTCAGGAGAGATCGGCGGTTCCAGCTTTGTCTTGGCGCTGGGAGAAATGATCGGAGAGACCGGTCTTGGCACCGCGGTCGTTGCGGCGGACATCTGTGAAGCCTGGATGCCGGTGGCATTTCCACCCGCCTGGACTTTCAGCTTAACAGACGGCACGGCCGCCGTCGCTGTAGACACATATTTCGGAGGCTGTGCTCCGCCGCCGGGAACACCTTCTCCCGGCTTGATGGGCGGAATCGTTCCGGTCGCCGTAGACACGTATTTCGGGGGCTGTGCTCCGCCGCCGGGAACACCTTCTCCCGGCTTGATGGGCGGAATCGTTCCGGTCGCCGTAGACACGTATTTCGGGGGCTGTGCTCCGCCGCCGGGAACGCCTTCTCCCGGCTTGATGGGCGGAATCGCTCCGGTCGCAGTGGATACATATTTCGGAGGCTGCGCTCCGCCGCCGGGAACGGCAACCTTGGACAGATTGATGGAAGGGACCGCGGTTGTCGCCGTGGAAGCATATTTCGGCGTCTGGGGGACGGCAGGAGCGGCCGGAGCCACTGCCGCCGCCGGCGGCACCGACGGAGAAACTTCGGGCGACGGAGAAATCGGTTTGATGAAAACAGAGGGTTTGATCTTGACTCTCTCCACCGGCTGGGACGTGGTGGACGTTGCGATGAATTTGTCCCCCTCGATGATTTCCGTCTTGGTATCCGCCTCATTGATCCCCAGCGAAGATGCCGGAACCGGAGCCACCTGAGGCGGTCTGGAAACATGCGACACTGGAGCGGTTGCCGTGGACATGAACTGCGGAGTGGATGCGGGTGCGGGTTTCGGCGCACGGGTCAGCAGAATGGTCGGCGCGGGGACCGGCGCGGAAGGAGAAGCGGGTTTCACGGTCGGAGAACCGGCCTGTCCGAGAGGCACGGTTTCCGTCAGTTTGGGATCTTCCGAAACTTCCGGTGTGCTCCGGGGCGCCAGCGGCTTGAGCTTGATGGTTTTCTTCGCCGCGGATGAAGCCAGAGCCGGATTCGCCACGGGAATTCGCTTCAGCGTCGCGGTATCCGTATTTCTCAACTTCACCGGATCGTTGACGCCGCCGTTACTGTCTTTGGGTGTATTTTCGCTCATGATCTGAAGAATCCTTTTTCCGCCGTATTTTCCCAGGGTGCAAAACCGGAAATTTCCATGAAACCATTTCAGAATATAGCATACAAAACAGGGACGGCAAATTGATTTCATCAAAAAAAACGACTTTTCCGCTAAAAAACACCTGTTTTCGTTATTTCCGGCGAAAAAATCTTGATTTTTACCTCTCATCGGTTACATTTCCACAAGTTTTTTTTGCAGGAAGGAGAACAACAATCGCATGCCGGACCATAAGCTCCTCGATAAAATTCATTCCCCTGACGACTTGAAAATACTGACATCCCAACAACTGATTGACCTCTGTTCGGAATTGCGGGAAGAAATCGTCACGACCGTCTCCAGAAACGGCGGGCATCTTGCGCCGAATCTCGGTGTCGTCGAACTCACCGTGGCGCTCCACAAAGTCTTCCGAATGCCGACCGATCAGATCGTCTGGGACGTCGGACACCAGAGCTATCCGCACAAGCTCCTGACCGGACGGATGGACCGCTTCCACACCCTCCGCCTCGATGACGGCATTTCCGGGTTCCCCCTCCCCGAGGAATCCGAATACGACTCCTTCATCGGCGGACACGCCGGAAACGCCATTTCCGCCGCGCTGGGACTCGCCGCCGCACGGGAAACCCGCCATGAGAGCGGACACGTCATCGCCGTAGTCGGAGACGGCTCCCTGATCAACGGCCTCTCGATGGAGGCGCTCAACAATGTGCGCTCCACCTGCCGCAATCTCATCATCGTGGTCAACGACAACAAGATGTCCATTTCCCGGTCCGTCGGCGCCATCCCCAACTATCTGAACCGCATCATCACCGGCCGCAGCTACAACCGTTTCAAGGCCTTCGCGAAAATGGCGGTCAACCGCCTTCCCAGCGGCGGCGGCATCATCGGCGGAATCCAGAAAATCGAAGGCGCGGCGAAAAGCCTCTTCGTCCCCGGCGTCTTCTTTGAAGAACTCGGGCTCCGCTACATCGGCCCCGTCAATGGACACCAGCTGAGCGAACTGGTCCAGACGTTCGAACGAATCCGCGACTTCAACCGACCGGTCATCATTCACGTCATCACCGAGAAGGGCTCCGGCTGCGAATACGCCATCGAGTTTCCGGAAAAATTCCACGGCGTTTCCAGCTTCAACCCCGAAAACGGACAGTGCCGGGAGAAAGCCTGTGCGATGAACTTTTCCTCCGCCTTCGGGGACGCTCTCTGCGAACTGGCCGGAAAAGACCCCGATGTGGTCGGCATCACCGCCGCCATGGCCTGCGGCACCGGCATGAAGAAATTCGCTGAAAAATTCCCCGAACGCTTTTACGACGTCGGCATCGCCGAGGGACACGCCCTCACTTTCGCCGCGGGCATCGCCGCCAACGGAGGACGTCCCGTCGTCGCCATGTATGGAACTTTTTTCCATCGCGCCATGGACAGTCTTTTTCATGACATCTGCCTCCAGAACCTTCCCGTGATCCTCTGCATCGACCGTGCCGGAGTCGTGGAGGACGGCCCCACCCATCACGGACTCTATGACGAGGCGTTCGCTCTCGAAATGCCCAATCTGACACTCCTTGCGCCCAAGAACGAATCCGAACTCAAGGCCATGTTCGAATTCGCTTACAACCGGAAATCGCCGGTCGTCATCCGGTATCCGCGCGGGGCCTCCCGTCAGGAAAATCTTCCGGTCCCTCCCGTCGAACCGGGAAAATCGGAACTTCTCCGCAGCGGGAACGGCCTTTCGATATGGGCGGTCGGACGCGAAACGAAAACCGCTCTGGAGGCGGCAGCCCGTCTCGAAAAGGAATCCGGCCTCTCCTGCAAGGTGGTCAACACGCGGTTCCTGAAACCATTCGACGAAACCGCCTTGAAGGCGGACGCGCAAACCATGCCTGTTTTCACCATCGAAGACAATCTCGCCGGCGGCGGCCTCGATTCCATTTCGGACCGTCTCCTCATCAACCTCAAGCATCATGGAGTTTACCATTTCGCGTGGCCGTCCGACCGGATCGTCCCGCACGGAACCCTTCCCGCCCAGCGGAAAAAATTCGGTATGGACGTAAATTCCATCGTCGAAAAAATTCAGAAGATTCTCCATGAAACCCATCAAACCTGACGGAAACACGCTTATGCCCGACGCAAACCTCACCCCCATGATGAAACAATACCTTCAGGTCAAGGCGGAAGCTCCGGCCGATTCCATTCTGCTTTTCCGCCTCGGCGACTTCTACGAAATGTTTTATGAAGACGCCCGGAAAGCCAGCTCGGTCCTCGAAATCGCCCTGACGAAACGCGCCGGGTATCCCATGTGCGGCATTCCCTATCACGCCATCGACAACTATCTGCCGAAACTGCTCGACGCCGGAATCAAGGTCGCCATCGCCGAACAAACCGAGGACCCCGCCCTCGCCAAGGGAATCGTCAAACGCGGCATCACCCGCGTCATCACCCCCGGAACCGTGATCGACAGCT
>CAYWZD010000272.1:0-5877 GCA_964462755.1 uncultured Victivallales bacterium
GGATTACGATCATGCTCTCGCCGTCCCGCATTGCTTTCGCCTGAATATGCACCCAGAAGGAGGTGCCGTCGGTATGCCGCATCCGCATGTCCCAGTCCCGCTCCCCCCCACCTGCCAACAGCGCCTTTCGCTTGAGGTAGCAGCTGTCCTGATCTTCGGGAAAAACAAAGCGGGTAAACGGACGCTTGATCAGTTTTTCCCGCGGTGTGCCGAACAGGGTGGCGACGGTGATGTTTGCTTCCAGAATCAGTCCTTTTTCGTTCAAGGTGCAAAAACCCACCGGAGCCAGGTCGTAGAGATCGAAATAGCGTACCCGTCCGGCTTCCAGTTCGGTCTGAATTCGGCGCAGCTCCTCGTTCTGCATTTCCAGCTCGATCTGATGCACCCTCAGAGACTCCTCGACTTGCCGTCGCCCGGTGGTGTCCGTCGCGATGCAATAGATCAGATTCTCCTGAGGAATAGGGGCCGCCGTCCAAAGAAAATAACGAATGGAACCATCACTGTGGAGATAGCGGCATTCGAAGTCCAACGACAGATTTCCTTCGGCAAGTTTGGCCAGTTCAGCATTGATTCGTGCGTGATCGTCCGGGTGGATAATGGAGAGAAGCGGTTTTGCAAGCAGCATTTCGCGGGTATGCCCCAGGACCTTTTCCCATGTGGGATTGACGAATTTGAAGTAGCCGTCAGTTCCAAGCACGCAGATCGGATTGGGGGACATATTGACGATGCGGTTGTATTTTGCTTCCGCTTTTTTGTGCTCGGTGATGTCCACAAAGCAACCGACCAGTCCTTCGATCTTTCCTTCGGCGTCCAGAATGGGGACTTTCGACATAATGCCCCATTTTGCTTTGCGATTGCCGGGAATGTAACCTTCGATATTCAGGATGCTCTTCCCATCGGACACCGCTTTCCGATCCATTTCACTGTTGATTTTCGCCTCGTTTTCCGGAAAAAAATCAAAATCGTTTTTCCCGATGACGTCGAAATTTTTATTCAACGAAAGGTTTTTTAAAAAGGCTTCGCTGGCGGCGATATACCTCAGATCAGTCCCCTTGATGTAAAAGATCGAGGGCAGCGAAGAAATCATCGCTCCGATAATCATTTTGGCATCGGAGAGTTCTTTCATCATGCCCATGATTCCGGCGATCAGATCGGTTTGCCGATGGAGATTCTTCTCCTGATAGCCGGAGAGAACCGAACGGATACTGGAAGCAAAAGACGCAAGATTGACATCCGAAACGGTTTTGTCCGGCGTCAAATCGGAAATTTCATCGGCCGGGATCTCCAGGACCTTGGCCAACATTCTGATTTTCGCCTCGGAGGGAATTCTTTTGCCATTTTCCCATGCGCAAAGTGTCATTCTGGAAATGCCCATTTTTCCGGCCAGTTCTTCGGTGGTAATCTTTTTGCGCTTGCGGACGGCCTTCAGCTTTTCCGTGTACAATTCCATCGCTCCCCCCTTCGAAACATTTTCTGTAAAAAAGTTTACATGGAACGATAAACTATAACCTGTGAAAGGAGTATTACAAGGCGGACAATTCCGGAGGGCAGAGAAAAGCGATTCAGGCCGGACTCTCCGGACCCTTTCGGAGAGAGTTTTGCTTCAGTCTCCGCCCAAAAAACATCAATGCCGTAAAATACCGGTTAAAAAATATTTTCGATATATTCAAAACGGCGGGACGGAATAAAATTGAAAAATCGCGAAAAGAGCTGTATGGTAAAACGAGGCACCCCCGCCTGGCGATGGAATCCGGATGATTTCTTTGTTCCTGATTTCCGGAATATCCACCGTGCGTCGGGATTGTCCAACAACGTTCACCGTAGCGCAAGAGGGATACCGTTCATGGCAACAGACAAGCAGGATCAGACAAAAGCGCCGGATGCGACCGCTGCCCGGAAAACCGCCGGAACCTCCGGCGCCCCTGCGTCGTTCGGTTTTCCCGTCGTCGGTATCGGCGCATCGGCCGGCGGACTGGCCGCATTTGAAGCGTTCTTTTCCGGCATGCCCGCCGAAACCGATCCCGGCATGGCCTTCGTGCTGGTACAGCATCTGGCTCCGGATCACAAAAGCATTCTCGCCGACATCATCAGCCGCTATACCCGCATGCGGGTCTTCGAAGTCGAAGACGGCATGATCGTCAGACCGAACTGCGCCTATATTATTCCGCCGAATCGCGACATGGCTTTTCTGAACGGAGCTCTGCATCTGCTGGAGCCGGCGGCGCCGCGCGGACAGCGGTTGCCGATCGACTTTTTTTTCCGTTCACTAGCGCAAGACCAGCGGGAGCGGGCAATTGGCATCATTCTTTCCGGAACCGGCAGTGATGGCGCACTGGGGGTCCGGGCGATCAAGGGCGAGTGCGGCATGATCATGGTCCAGACCCCGGGGTCAACCGAATACGACGGTATGCCTTGCAGCGCAATCGCCACCGGCCTGGTCGATTACGAGCTGCCGCCGGCCGAGATGCCCGCTTTGCTCATTGCCTATGTCGCGCGCGTCTTCGGCAAGCGCCAGACTGCTGCGGTTTCGGAGCCGAAGTCCGAAAATGCGCTGAACAAGATCTTTATTCTGCTCCGCGTCCAGACCAGTCACGACTTCTCTCAATACAAGCCGAGCACCATTCACCGGCGCATTGAACGGCGCATGGCGGTTCACCAGATCGAAACTCTCGACGGCTATGTCAAGTTCCTCCAGCAGACCCCGGTCGAAGTGGAGGCACTCTTTCGCGACCTGCTGATCGGCGTCACAAACTTTTTTCGAGACCCGGAGGCATTCAAGGCTCTGGAGGAGCAGGTCATTCCGAAGCTCTTCGCGGGCAAACCCGCCGGGGCCATGATCCGGGTCTGGGCGCCGGGCTGTTCCACCGGTGAAGAAGCCTACTCCATTGCCATCCTGCTGCAGGAGCATCTGGAGGCGCTCAAGCAGGGGTTCAGGGTTCAAGTTTTCGCCACCGACATTGATGACCGGGCGATTGCGATCGCGCGCGCCGGCCTCTATCCGGCCAGCATCGCGGCTGACATCTTACCGGAACGGCTGGCACGTTTCTTCGCGGCGGACCCCGACCGCAGCACATACCGCGTGCACAAAAGCATCCGCGACCTGCTGGTCTTTTCCGAGCAGGATGTGATCAAAGATCCGCCCTTTTCCAAGCTCGACCTGATTTGTTGCCGAAACCTCATGATCTATATGGGCGGCAGCTTGCAGAAGAGGCTGATTCCGTTGTTCCACTATGCGCTGAATCCGGGCGGAATGCTTTTTCTTGGGTCTTCCGAAACAATCGGTGAATTTGATGATCTGTTTGTCGCGCTGGACCGCAAATCGAAGCTGTATCAGCGCAAAGAAAACCTCAACGGTGCTCCACATTTTCCGGCGACCCGCTTTCTGCCGCCGCTGATGCCGGAGGACGCGGCATTGCCGCCCGCAGGCAAGATCAGCTCGCCCGTAAAACTGTCATTGCGCGAGCTTACCGAACAGGCACTACTCCAGCAGCTGGTTCAGTCTGCCGCACTGGTCAACAGCCGCGGCGACATCCTCTACCTTCACGGCCGCACCGGCATGTATCTGGAGCCGGTTCCGGGAGTTCCCGGAGTCAACAATATCCTGAAGATGGCCCGCGAAGGCCTGCGTCCCGAATTGACTGCGGCGATTCACAAAGCGGCGGAAACCCGGGAACCCGTCCGCTGTCCGGGGTTGCGCGTCAGAACCAATGGCGACTTCAGCACGGTTAATCTTTCGATCCATCCGCTGACGGCAGGCAGCGCCGCCGGAACTGAACCTCCGCAGTTCCTGATCATACTGGAGGAAGCGCGGAAGGTACCGCCGACGAAAATCCCGCCGACCGGCGCAAAACCTGTTTCATCCGGACATCTCGCCAATACCAAAGTCGCCGCGCACATCGCGGCGCTCAAGGAGGAACTGCGGGTCAAGGAGGAGTATCTCCAGGCCGCCAACGAGGAACTCGAAACCTCCAATGAAGAGCTCAGATCCTCCAGTGAGGAAATGCAGTCGGTCAATGAAGAACTCCAGTCGACCAACGAGGAACTCGAAACCTCCAAAGAAGAGTTGCAATCCGTCAACGAAGAACTCTCCACGGTCAACGCAGAATTGCAAACCAAGGTGGCGGATTTGTCGCAAGCCAACAACGATATGAACAATCTGCTCGCGGGCACCGGCATCGGGACCGTCTTCGTCGATCATCAATTGCACATCCTGCGCTTCACGCCTCTCGCTACCAGGATCATCAACCTGATCCAAAGCGACGTGGGGCGGCCGGTCGCACATATCGCCTCCAATCTGATCGGCTACAACCAGCTGGTTGCCGACACACAGACCGTGCTGGATACCCTGATCCCGAAAGAGTTGGAAGTGCAGACTGTCGACGGCAAGTGGTTTACCATGCGCATCATGCCGTACCGCACGCTGGAGAATGTGATTGAGGGGGCGGTCATTACCTTTTTCGACATTTCGGAGATGGTGAAGACGCGCGAATTGCTTCATAAATCCCATGAAATGCTTCGCCTGGCCGTGGTCGTCCGCGATGCGCGCGACGCCATCACCGTGCAGTCGCTTGACGGTTGGATACTTGCTTGGAACCCCGGCGCGGTGAAGTTGTACGGCTGGAGCGAAGCCGAGGCTCTGAAGATGAACGTCCGCGATCGCATTCCGGAGGAACTGCGCGAAGAGGAGGAGACCAAAATCCAACAGCTTAGCCGTTCGGCGGTCATGAAGCCTTACTCGACGCAACGGATCACTAAAGACGGTCGGCACCTTACTGTCTCGATGACCTCCACCGCGTTGGTTAACGAGGCCGGAAAAATATATGCAATCGCGACCACTGAACGGGTCAAAAGCTGCAAATCGGGGCAAACAACGTCGAACAAATGATTTCCCGTCAACGAAGATTATCCGAAATTCCCGTAATCCTTCCTTCTCAATGTATTTTGTTTCGATTTGAATTCAACACAATAGAGATTTGACTTTTAACGCATCTTAGAAAATTCCGTCCTTACCTTATGATTTTCTCTTTCGCTTTGCGTGTAATCTGTTCCATAAACCTCTGCGCGGCGGGGGAACTTATATTACTTACAGACGGATACCGGAAAATACTTCTCCGCTTCAAAAAAGTTACCCCGCTTTTTTCTTTCCACCGACGGTGAGAATTTCGATGTCGATGTTATAAGGCGGAAACTCAGAAATGTCGTTTGTAAGGACGTTACATATTGTGTTTGATTGTTCGAAATATAAATGAATCGTAACAATTTTTCATCACATTGCAAAAAAGGCAGAAAACAGCAAAAAAAAACGCAATTTTGAGTTTGTCAGAATGACGATCATCGCAATTCTGGCGGGAATGCTCCTGCCGGCGCTGAACAAGGCAAGGGAAAAAGCACGTGCCATCGCCTGTACAAGCAACCTGAAACAAATGGGAACGGCTCATTCCTTTTATATTTCCACATATCAGGAATGGATTCCCACAGGACTCTCCTTGTATGGAAACCGCTGCTGGTGGCCGATCCAGTTGAACATTCAGGCCACAGGCAAAGACCCCTCTTCGTTTTCCACCTTGAATTACGCGGACAGCAAAATGTTTTTCTGTCCGACCTCGAACAAGATCGGCAAATCGGTGGACTACCAGACATTGTCCTACGGTTACAACGCCTATCTCGGAAAATGGAGTCCGAGCAATCCGGCCTCCGATACCTATCTGACTCCGGCAAGGCTCGGACAGGTGAAACGGCCTTCCAGCGTCATTTCGATCGGAGACAGCAATCAGGACGACTATTACGATTCGGAAACCGTTGCCCTGACCATGTTCGACACACGGCAGGCGCCCGGAAGCCGTCACAACGGATACGCCAACTTCGTGCATCTCGACG
>CAYWZD010000273.1:0-5873 GCA_964462755.1 uncultured Victivallales bacterium
GGGTCTGCGGCATCTGCGACAAACTCAAACTGGAGCCCATCATCTGGTCCGACATGTATTTCCGCTACGCCAACAAGAACCTGGACTACTATGACACCAAGTCCGAAGTCCCCGAAGAAGTCAAGAAGGCGATCCCGAAACAGGTCCAGCTTTCCTATTGGGACTATTACCACCGCGACGCCTCGTTCTATGAAAAAATGCTTCTCCGCACGAAAGACCTCAATGGAAGCGCCCCCTTCATGGCCTCCGGCATCTGGACCTGGGCGCGGCTCTGGTGCGACTACGAGATGACGATGGCTACTGTCCGGCCTTGTGTCGACGCCTGCCGCAAGGTCGGCGCGAAAGAGCTCATCTACACGCTCTGGGGCGACGACGGCGGCTACTGCGATTTCGATTCCGCCTTCGCCGGGCTTGCATGGGCTGCCGACTACGCTTACAACAAAACGGAAAACGAGGACCGCACCGCCCGTCTGTTCGAGGCTGTATGCGGAACCTCCTACCGGCTCCAGATGATCTGCGGAAACCTGTGCTATACTTTCCATGACCGGAAAGGCGATCTTTCGAAACTCCTTCCCGCTTCGCTTCTCTGGGACGATCCCATCATGGGAATGGTCTGGAATGAATTTCCCGCCCTGAAGGACGATCTTCCGGACACGCTCATCGGCGGCTTCCGGAAGATCATGGAAATGATCGAACCGCACCGGGACGACAAAGCGGCCGGACATCTCAACCATGCGTGGAACCTTGCCAATGTGCTGGTTCTGAAGTTGGAGCTTCGCAAACGTCTTCTGCACGCCTATGAAAAGCACGATTTCAATACGCTGAATGTGATTGCGGAACGATACATCCCGGAGGTCATCGACGCCATCGAAGGACTGAACGACTCCTTCCGCGAACAGTGGCTGCGCAACTTCAAGTCCTACGGTCTGGAACTGATGCAGATCCGATTGGCGGGGCTGTCGGAGCGCTACCGCGAACTGGCGCGGGTCATCGGAGAACTTCTTGAAGGCACAATCGATTCCATTCCCGAACTGGAGGTTGTCCATCAGCCGACGGGCTTTATCGATTCCCGTTACCGCTATGTTGCCACCGGCGGGTTCTTCATCTGATTCATTCCGAAAAAAAGGATTTGCAAATGAGCGAAAAAGCATTGAAAAAAGCCATGGATTTCATGGAGAACGAAAAACAGTTCCACCTCGGATTCCTCCCGACGGAACAGTCCAATCCGCTGACGAAAAATCTGGACCGGGAATATGCCGCTTCGACGGTTGACGGCGTGAAATGTCTTCAGCGGGTCGACCGGAACGTATTGGAAATGGCCAAGCGCATTTTCCACGGCAAGGAGTTCAGAAAGCTGGTGTCGGACGGACTGGAAACGCTCCGGAACGGCGGAAAGATCGTTTTCTCCGGATGCGGCGCGACCGGACGCCTCAGCATTCTGCTGGAATGCATGTGGCGCGACTGCTGTTTCAAGACTCCCGCCGCGTCCCGGTATGCGGACCAGGTGTTCAGCATCATGACAGGCGGAGACTACGCGCTGGTCCGTTCGGTTGAATTCTTCGAGGATTACCAGCAGTTCGGACGCCGTCAGGTTCAGGAAATGGGCATGGGCGCAAACGATATGCTTGTGGCGATCACGGAAGGCGGGGAAACTTCCTCCGTGCTCGGAACCGTGTTCGAGTCTCTCGACCGAGGTGCGAAAGTCTTCCTGATGTTCAACAATCCCGCCGATCTCCTCAGCGAACATCTGGAACGTTCGCGCAAGGCGATCCGCGATCCGCGCGTCTGCGTGCTGGACCTCCACTGCGGGCCGATGGCGCTGGCCGGGTCCACCCGGATGCAGGCGACCACCTCCGAACAGCTGGTCGCGGGCGGTGCGCTGGAATCCATGATGAACGGCCTGCTCGGGAAAGAGTCGCCCGACTACGCCGCCGAATTCGAAAAACTGCTGGACCAGCTGGAGTCTCCCGCGGCTCGGCAGGCCATTGCGGATTATACCGCTTTCGAGGCGGAAATCTACCGGGGCAAGGGACTCGTGACCTATTTTGCCGACGACTATCTGCTGGACATTTTCACCGACACCACGGAACGGTCCCCCACCTTCATGCTTCCTCCATTCAGGAAGAATGACGACAAGGTATCGCCGCGCCCGTGGGCGTTCGTCAAAAATCCGCTCTTTTCCACACCCGATGTATGGGAACGCGGCATGCACCGTCCCCTGCGCTGTCTTGGCTGGACACCGGACGATTACGTGTCCATGAAGGCACCCGTCGCCCTTCAGCAGAATCCGCCGAAGATCCGTGACACCGAACTTCTGAAGTTCGAGGTGGGGAAGGAAACGCCGTCCGACCGCACCGCCACGGGAAATGACGCGGCGGTTCTGGTCACGGTCGGCGGGCTTCAGAGCGACGCCCGGCTTTTCGATGCTTTCGCCGGAGTGGACGCTCCGTTCGCGTTCCGGAGACATCTGGCCGTGGGCGGCGGACGCAAAGCGGATTTCCATGTCCCTTGCGAACTGCCGGAAACCCCTCTTCATCTGATGGGGCACATGGCGGTCAAACTGGTGCTCAATACGGTTTCCACCGGCGTCATGGCCGTTCTCGGACGCGTGACCGGGAACTGGATGAGCTGGGTGGATGTCACCAACAAGAAGCTCATGGACCGCGGAATCCGCCTGATTTCTGAAATCGGCGGGCTGGATTACAAGGAGAGCTGCATCCGGCTGTTCGAGGCTGTCGAAGAACTCGAATCAAGCCATGTCGCTTCCAGGGAAAAGGTGTCGGCCGTCCAGTTCGTTCTCAAAAAATTGGGACGTTGAAACGTATGAATTGAAAAAGACACCCCGTCCCCTGTTTTTTTCTCGGGGTTGACGGGGAGGCCTTTTCCGGTTGTTTTCAGCGGTTGACGGATTAATTTTCTTGTAATTCGGAATTGAGAAGGTATTGTATGGGACCCGAACAACCGAGGGAGGGGCCCATGAACAGGATTGCTTTCAGACTCCGAGCCGTTTTTTATCTGTTTGTCCTTTTTCAGATTGTCATGTATCAGTCCGCGTGCCGTTCGTCAACGGGTTCCGGATCGTATTATGATCCGAGCACCTATTCGAGTGCAATTTATGGCGACATTGCCAAAAGAACATTCGGATACGAGGGGCCCCACCGCAATCCGCTGATCGTGATTCACGGATTCCTCGGGGCGCGTCTCAAGGACACGGAGAAGAACGAGAATGTATGGGGGAATTTTTCCTATGCCGAAATGGCCAAGGGGGAAAATTTCGCACGTCTCGCGCACCCGATGGGGATGGGCAAGCCGCTGCGGCTTCTGAAAAATGATGTCAAGGCGGTCAGTCTTCTGGAGAGATCCGCGGTCGAGTTCATGGGACTGGAGTTCGAACTGGATAACTACGACCGTTTGATTCAGATGCTTCAGCAGGCCGGTTATGTTCCGAATAATATGCCTCTTCCGCATGAAAAAAATTTCTATTCCCTGTTCATTTTCTACTATGACTGGCGCCGGGATATTTCGGAGAACGCGGTGGAACTGGAGAATTTCGTCCAGCAGAAGAGGGCTTATCTTCAGGAGCGGTATGCGAAGCTGTACGGACTCCGGAATTATCCGGTGAAGTTCGATGTCATTGCGCACAGCATGGGCGGATTGCTTGCCCGCTATTACCTTCTCTACGGAGGAACTCTTCTGCCGGAAGACGAGACCCGTTCCATTCCACCCTCCTGGAAGGGGGCGGAAAATGTCGACAAGCTCGTGATGATCGCAACCCCGAATGCGGGATACGTCGATACTCTTCTGGAACTTAACCGCGGACTCCAGCTGGTGGCGGCGTCTCCCATCTATCCGAAAGCGCTGATCGGAACCTTCGTCTCCTATTATCAGATGTTTCCGGACACCTTTGAAGATCACATCGTTTATGACAATACGGGCGCCCCCGTGGATTACTTTTCGGAAAATACCTGGATCAAATACAACTGGGGCATCCTCGATCCCGCTCAGGATGTGTGGCTCAAGGTGCTGCTGCCGGAGGTCGCCAGCGCGCAGGAACGGCGCGCCATTGCGATCGATCACCTCCGGAAATGCCTGATGCGGGCCCGTCAGTTCAAACGGGCCATGCTGCCGAAGAGGGTTCCGCCCAAACCGGATCATCTGGATTTCTTCCTGATCGCGGGCGATGCCGTCCTCACCAACCAGACACTTGCGGTCGATCCCGATACCGGTGCGATGAAAGTGAAGAAACAGGATACCGGCGACGGAAAGGTCACTTCCGCGAGCGCCGATTTCGACTTGCGCACGGAACGTGTCTGGAAGTGGTACATCGATTCCCCCATCCCCTGGACCTGCGTTTTCTTCTTTCAGGGCGGCCACATGGGAATCATGAACAGCAATGTGTTCGCCTCGAATCTGAGTTTCCTTCTGACCACGCTCCCGCCCGGAACCGCCCGAACGGAAAGTGTGAATAGGAAATGAGCGGAGCCGCCCCGTTCCCGATACCGGGAAAAATCAGTACAGTCACCGTATCGATGGAACAGAGCGGCCCCCTTGAGCTCGCTTACAGAGAGATCGGAGAAGGAACTCCGGTCCTTTTTCTTCATGAATTTGCCAGTGCCTCCCATACCTGGGGGAAAATGCTTCCTTTCCTGAGTCCCGGACATCGCCTGATCCTTCTGGATCTGGCCGGGTTCGGGCATTCATCGCCTCTCGTTGACAATCCTCTGACGCTTCCGCAGCACGCGGAGACCGTCGGACGTTTCATCGGGGAGCTTGGACTCCGGGACCTGATTCTCGTAGGGCACGGCATGGGCGGGGACATTGCTCTCTGTCTCATGAATTCGCCGGATGTCCGGGCGAACATCCGGAAGTTGGTGCTGATCTCCTGCGGCGTCCCGACCCCTTCGATTCCCGACTATATCCGCAATATCGGTCAGTCCTCCATGACCAAGCCGATTGTCCGTCTGATCCATTCCGGGTTCGTGGCGCGTGCCATGCTTGAATATTTCTATGCACCGCATCATCCGCTGGACCCGAACATCGTTTCGGAATATGCCGCGCTTCTGAAGGAGTCCGGACGTCCGGAATCCATCATTGCGGCGGCTCGTGTTTATTCCCATCCGGCGAGCCTGCCGGTCCTGTCTTCGACATCGATCGCCATTCTTGCCGGAGACGAGGACCCGATCCTTCCGGTTTCCCTGGCGGAACGGCTCCATGAATATTATCCGGCCTCCTCGCTGAGTTTCCTTTCCGGCTGCGGACATCTTCCGCAGGAGGAATGTCCCCGGGAGACCGCCGCCATTTTGAACTCCGTCTTTTCCGATGGAGCCGGGAAGCCGCCGGAAAAGGTGGTGCCCTCGGCGGAAGATCGGAAACGGGTTCCCAGGATGCGGCGCCTTTTCGATTACTGGAACGCGGGAACCGTTCTGCTCATCATGGTCCTGAAGATTCTTCAATTTTTCCGGAAGCTCGGGATCAAGGTGGAACGGCAGTCCTGGCGGAAAGTCACCGGAATCTTTCTACAGCGGGAGTATTCCAAATTCGTCATCGGGGCTTTCCGTCTCCGGACTCTGGAAACGGAAAATCTGGGGAAGGCCCGGGAATCCATGCGGGAGCGTCTTCAGGAGTTTCTGATCTCCCGTCCGGAACTGCATCTGACGGAGGAGATCCGGACCTTTGCCTCGTATTACAAGTCCCAGCCGCTGTGCGACGTCATGACCGCGGAGGTGGATCAGGACGGCAATCTGCTGTCCATCATGCCTTTTTTCGATCCCCGTCTTCCCGTTCCTGAAAAATATGTGATCCAGACCCTGAGGGCCGTTATCGAAGCCTACAACGATACCCGCGAAAGTGCTGATCCGAACCGTTCCCGGCGT
>CAYWZD010000274.1:0-5865 GCA_964462755.1 uncultured Victivallales bacterium
TTCCATTTCCTTCCTTTTCACGCCCTACCCACGAAAATCACGACAGAGCCAAAAATATGATTCTGCCAATTTTTTCATCGTCGTGGCTCGTTTCATGACACGATGTTCAGACGGAGTTATTTACCCGACTGAATTTTCATGAGGTCCAGGGTGAGCGTAATTTTCTGACCAGGTTTTATCATCTGCCTTGTCCCGATAAGTTCAAGAGAAGGAATGCCGTCTCCTGTCCACAGATATATTTTTTCCGGAGTCGAATTCCCTTTTTCCACACGTGTTTCACTCCATCCAAAGACCCACTTTCCGGCATATCTCACCTGCCGAGCGCCGTTCACCGGAAGATAGACGTTCACATCATGAGTGCCGGAAAGGTCAAGTTTCGTTTCTCCCAATTCCACGACAGCATCCTTTCTGGGAATATCGAATCTGTTGTGGCTCCAATATGCGGTTTCAAGCGCTTTTCCGGAAGTATTCACGATTGCGATTTCCGCTTGGATATCTGAAAAATCCGGGGCAATGGTAAACGTCTTCGTCAGAGAAAGACCGGCAAGACGCGGTTCTTTCATCTGATGCGAAAAATCCATTTTCAGTGAACCGTTTTCCAGTTTCGGCACACCGGGAAGGTATACGCCTTTCGCATCATCGCACCAACGCACGTCTGCGGGATAATGGAACAGGTCACGGAATACTCCCCCGCTTCCCTTCTTTTCATAACGGACCCCCGGCATCACAACTATGGCGCCGTCGGCATAATGCACTTCCGCTTTTTTTTCATTCTTTTCAACGCGGATGACACCGGCGCCGTCGTCTGAAATTTTCCAATCTCCGGCATTCAAGAGAATCTTTTCCGTTCTGACTTTTTCTTCAGGCATCATTTCCGTTCCGGCCGCCTTGACTGCGCCTTTTCTGAATTCAAAGAAGCGGATCGACGCCGGGTTCAACTCAATTCTAACGGGTTCATCTTTTCCGAACGCATGTTTCCCGTTTCCGGAAACGAGCATTTTTCCATTCTCCGCATCGATGAGAGAAAAGCCGTCCATGCCGGTCCTGAATTCAAAAATCCCCGGAGTATATTCAGCGGGATTGATCACGGCGAGAAGACGCTTTCCTCCATATTCATAGAGACGTCCCTTCACCGGAGAATCGGGATTGTCTCCGACGGTTCCTGCCTTGCCGCTGAAGAAGAAATTCTCATATTTCGCGATGGTGTCAAGGGCTTTCCTGAGAGCAATCACCTGCCGGCCGTCGAACGTATGGTATCCCACGAACAGAACGATTTTTTTCGTTCCGAGCATGGCGGCCATGACGGTTTCAAGATAGACCGATTCCGGCGTAAGAAGGCTGTATGGACAGCTTGAACCGTTGCCGCGTTCATCGGAGGTAAAAACGACTGTCGCGCCCGGATAATATTCCATCATAGACTCCAGCGGGTCCCACAACTGGGCCGGGCGCTGGTATATCTGCGGCTGATATTCATCGAGTATTTTGTCATATTCGTTCAGCCTGCCGAAACACCGTTCGAGAAACAGCATCGCTTGCGGTGTCCGTTTTGCGGGAGCCGTAAGCGAACAGACGGAAGCTTTGATTCCTGCCGCATGACAGAGATCCGCGTACCGCTGCATGATCGAACGCATCTGGGCATTTTTGAAAGCCAGATACTCTTTCGGGTATTTGGCTTCCAGTTTTTTTCCATCGGTGATTCCATCGGTTCTTTTCCCGGAAAATTTTTCAAATTCGGCGAGGCAATCGGGGCACATGTGGTAATACTCGCCGAGGTTCGGTTCAAAATTCCAGTTTGCCGAAGGATTCTTCAAACCTTTCGTCCATTTTGCGATTCCATCGATCCGTTTTTCCAGTTCTTCCTTTTTCAGTAATTTCGTCAGACAACTGTCCGGCGCCGTCAGCCAGAAGCAGAATTGCGGCGCAATTCCCAGATCGCTGATCTTTTTCATGTTTCCGTCATTCATGAAACTTGCGGAGACGATTCCGGAACGTTTCATTGCGGACGCCCACATTTCGATGACTTTTTCATCTTTCACGTGCGCCAGAAACGGGGCATACCATCCGCCGACGGCAAATTTTTCCGGCAATTTTCCCTTCCCCTCTTTCACCGGGGTCAACACGAATGCACCGCTGTCGATGCATTTTCCGTCCTTCAGGAGTTTCCAGTTCAGCTTCCCTGCCCCGGCGCGGTAGAGCAGTCCGGTCCCGACCATCAGGTTCGAGGTGAACCGCTGCATCGGAAGGATGGACTTGGGATGCAGCGGAATCGTAATCTTTTTCCCGGAAACGACAGCGTTCTCTTCCGGAACCCGTCCACAATAAACGGGCGTTGTCGAAAGGAGCTGGAAATCACCGGTCGGATCAAGTTCGAGGGCATAGTCGCCGGAAGGTTCGGAAGAATAGACATAGACCAGCAGCGGATTTGCTTCGCCTTCGATCGGATACAGCACTTTTTCAAGGGTGGCGGAAGTCGGATAGAATTCAACGATGTGCTTATCGATGGCGACTTCCGAAAAAGACACATCGTCATAGCGGATCTCGCCTTCGCCGGAAAATCCGAGATGGATTGAAATCAGCCATGATCCCTTTTCGGAGGGGGGCATCAGATAATCGATCACCGTTTCGTGCCATTCGTTTCCCGCCTTGACAACGGTACGTTTCACGCCTCCCATTCCGAGGTATTTGCCTTCCATGTCATAACGGGTCAGGGTAACCGTTCCCGCGCCGCCTTTGCTCCATACGGAAAACTGATATTTCTTCCCTGCCTCAACCTTGATTTTGTTCAATGGAGTGAAATAGCCCGCCGCATTTTGATTCCCCTTCGGAATGGAGATGAGTGCGCACCGTTTCCCCGTATGAGCCTGCGAAGCGTCAATGCTGTGAAAGTCGAAGACCTCTTTGAATGAGCGTATGGCCCAGTGGCTGACCGGACTGGAGAGGCGTCTGGGAACGCCCTCCTCGAAAGACGGATTTTCAACAAGATTTCCTGCGCAGAGCACGGCGGAAGCAAAAAACAGGAGCCAGAGGGACAACATCTTTTTCATTATTTTTCCTTTATTTGTAGAGGTAATATCTCGAAAAGCCGATCGTTTTCATGGATTCGGCTCCATGCTGGCCGACATGCCCGTCGAGGAAAAACATGGTGGCTCTTTTGCTATGCGCAAAGGCAATGAGTCCGTATGTCGTCGCCATGAGATTATAGAAGGAGATATAAGGGGCGGAAATATTTTCACGCCATGCGTCATTCAGGTAATTGAACACGGACGGTCTGCGTATGCGATTACCGAGTTTTGCATAATCACCGGGGAGATAGTAATCGCTGGTCGCCGATGTTCCGGAAGTCTCATACCATTGTCCGGAATCACGGGGAATGCCGTAACAGTAATTATTGCTGTACCAAATATTGTCTTTGGCGAGTTTTGTCGGAAGCATCGTCGGACAGATCGTCCTTGCGTTGAAATACCACATTTCATAGTATTTTGCATCCGTCTGGGGAATATATCCGGTATTCAGCAATTTGACGTTGAAGCCTTTTCCATCCGGTTGACTCATCAGACTCCAGCCGTTATAGTCGTCGGTATACGACAGGGTCCTTAAGCCCAGCTGTTTTATCTGATTGATGCATACTGTTCCGCGGGCCTTTTCCCTGGCCTTGTTGAGTGCGGGCAACAACAGCGAGGCCAGAATCGCAATGATTGAAATCACAACCAGAAGTTCGATTAATGTAAAGCACTCCATTCTCGATAAGGGATGAATGCTCCTCCGGGGGGCTGCAAAACACCGTTTCAAATTTTCTCGACTCATTTTTCACTTCCTTGTTTGTTGATTTGTTTTAAAGACTCTCGTCTGATGACTTCAATTTTCTCCGGAACATATTGAATGGCGTCCGGCTGTTGATGTCTTATTTTGGCAAGAAGGGCTTTGGAAGCGCATTTCGTGAATCCGGAAATGTTCTGGATACAGGTGGCAAGCGGCGGATTGAATGAACGGATGAACTCGGAGTCGTCGAATGTGATCAGAGAAAGGTCATCCGGGATTTTCACACCGGAACGAGCGGCAAGATCATAGATCGGAACAGAACAGGAGTTGTTCGTAATGATGAGAGCCGTCGGGGCGGATGAGGAGTTCATGATATCTTTGAAACCGGAAAAATTTTTGTCGAAACACCAGGCCGGATTGATCGGAAGGCCAAGTTCCCACATGGCTTCCTGATACCCTCTGAAACGCATCATTCCCGAGACCTTTTCCTGTGCCAGAATGGCAATTCTCCGGTGGCCCAGACCGTAAAGGTATTTTACGACGGCTTTCCCGGCATTCGTATGATCCGTTCCAAAGGCGAATCCCGTCAGTTCCGGATCGGCGTAACCGACCGATACGATCGGCAATCCCGTTTCTGCGAGTTGTCCGGCGTAATGGAGAATTTCCAGCGAAGGAACAAGCACCAAGGCTCCGGCCAGTTCATAGTCGCGCATCAGTTTTTCATATTCTTCCGGTTTGCATTTCAACGAAACGACCTGATAGCCGGCCTCGGCCCAGAAATCATAGAAGGTGTTGAGAAGCGGGGTGATGTAAGCGGAATCGGGGATGATTGTTTCATGGCAGAAGAGTCCGATGCGCTTGGATTCCGGCACGGAAAATCCGGTAACATATGTGCCGGAACCGACACGCCGTTCAAGAAGTCCTTTCCGGACAAGTTCGTTTATGCTTCGGCTGACGGTCACGGGAGTCGTCCCGAAATGTTTTGAAAGAATTTTGTCTCCGGGAAAACGACTGCCCGGCTCCGGCCTTTGAAGGCGTATCCACTCTTCCAGAAGCGACGCATATCTCAAGTATTTTGGAAGGGTAGATGTTCCCTCATAATTCGTTTTCAGTGTACGGGTGCCAAGCTTCATGAACGGTTCTTCCCTTTTTTTTCGTTTAATAATATTATATAGAGAAAAAACCTTTTGTCAATAGTTAAATATGTTTTTTTTATAAATAAAGTTACATAGTTAGCTTTCCGTTCTATATATTCCGTTGCGATTCGCACCCAAAAGTTTTTCCCGACGATGAATCATATCATTCCGCAAACAGCAAAATGGAACTGAAAAAAGAGAACGGGGTCCAACTGACGACGCAAAGAGGACAGCGGCAATTTCATGAGGCAGAAGAACGGAGGGGAAGGTATCCTTTAATAAAATGTCCCTGCAGGCACATGGGCAGAGATTCCGCCGGAACCGGAAAAACAAAAGAACGGATGTTTGCATATTCTTTGTCAGAAGTCCGTTTCCCGTATTTGAATCCCGCCCGAAATGGAAGTATATTATCTACAGGAAGTATTGAACGCTGCATTCGCGTTGTTTTTCCGGGAATACGGGACTTTGTTCATCTGTCAGCGAGGGGAGCCATGCGGGCCGGAGATCGGAAGATCGGATCGTTTCGGAAACAGTCGGCGGGAGGACCTTTTCATTCTCCTGCCGGAACCTCATGGATGGAGAACCCGTATTGGCCGCACGGAACGACGGGGACCGGAATCGAAGTCTTTTTTGATTTCCATTGAAGAATTTCGCCAGAACATCGGCTGATTTTATAAACGTTACGGAACGGGATGACAGCCGGTTCAATGCGGCGGATCTCGAGCGTCGTTACAGCAAGAATGATTTTTGAACTTTACATAGAAAAAACAAGGAGAGGCATCCCTCATGTTTGAAGACAAGATTCTGCTGATCACCGGCGGGACCGGTTCCTTCGGGAATGCGGTTCTGCGTCGTTTCATGAACTCGGATTTCAAGGAGATCCGGATTTTCAGCCGCGACGAGAAGAAGCAGGACGATAGGCGGCACGAGCTTCAGAATCCAAAAAGCAAATACTATAACGGCAACATCC
>CAYWZD010000275.1:0-5859 GCA_964462755.1 uncultured Victivallales bacterium
ACCATGATCCCGGCCACTAGCGCGAAGACCAGCATCATCAGCGTTTCGGAAAGGAACGGCATCAGGAACAGCCACGCGGCCAGAGCTCCGACCGGTTCCGCAAGACCGGACAGAAACGAGAGCGTGAACGCCTTTCTCCGGCTTCCGGTCGCAAAATAAACCGGGACCGAAACGGTGATCCCTTCCGGGATATTGTGGATGGCAATGGCGATTGCGATGGAAATTCCGGTTGTTGGATTGTCGAGCGCCGCGATGAACGTCGCCATGCCTTCCGGAAAGTTGTGCACAGCCAGTGCCAACGCAAAAAGAACGCCGCTTCGGATCAGACGGTCCTTGTGGTGGGGATGGGTCATTTCCTCGACTTTCCGGACTTCGTGCGGGTTTTCATACGAAGGCACCAGTTTGTCGATCAGCATGGCCAGCCCGATGCCGCCGAAAAAGGCAGCGGTCGCATACAGCGCCCCGGGCCGGTGTCCGTACAGCGAGGAAAGTTTCGCATGGGAGGAGGCCAGCAGTTCCACCATGGAGATATAAATCATGACCCCGCCCGAAAATCCGAGGGAAATCGAAAGGAACCGGGTATTCGAACGGTCTGAAAAGAAGGCAAGGCAGCTTCCGATTCCGGTGGCGAGCCCGGCAAGCAAGGTCAGCAGCATTCCCCACAGAAACTGATCCGTTGAAATCACCATCTGGACGTCTCCCCCCCTTGTCACCTTATTCCGGATGATCGCACTGAAAGCGCCTCCGCATACAGTTCAGGATGGTCACCGCATTTTCGGCGGCGATCCGGTAGAGGACCTGACGGCTTTCCCTGCGGCAGGAAATGATCCCGGCGAGCCGCAGCTTGTTCAGGTTCTGCGAGACCGCCCCCTGCTGGCCGGAGATTCCTTCGACAATCGCATTCACGGAGCTTTCCCCGTGGATGTCCAGATACTCCAGAATCCGCAGGCGCTGAGGGTGTCCGATCAGCTTGATGACTTCCGCCATCGACGTGAGATATTCCTCTGGCAATGATTCCTTTTTCACGGCAGGATCTCCCGGTATTGATCTCCGGCTTTCACGCCGGAAACGATTTCCACGCGGGTTCCTCCCGGAGCCGGCACGGTTTTGATGAGTTGGCGGACCGTTCTGCCGTCCTGTCCCCGGATATCCAGATATTCGAGCTGTCCGATCCGGATCAGGGCTTTTTCCGGCACGATCAGGACCGATTTCTTTCCGATCGGGATTTCACAGCGGGCGAACATGCCGGGCATCAGTCCGGTGATATTTTCCGTAAGATAGGCATTCACGAAAAAGGTGCGGCTACTGGTGTCAACCGACGGGATGATCTCCCGGATGACGGCGGAGAAACTTTTTCCGGTGGATTCGACCTGGGCTACCAGGGCGTCGCCGATCCGGATCTGACGGAACAGATTTTCACGGATCGGCACATGAAGCTGGAGTTTTGCCGGATTGAAAATCTTCATCAGGGTGTTCAACGGGGTGGCGAGATCGCCCGGATCGCATTTGCGCTCCGACACGATGCCGTTGAACGGGGCGCGGATGGTCGCATAGTCCAGATTGGTCCGGGCGTTTTCGAGTTCATGTCTCATCATAGCAACTTCGGCACGGGTCGCGTTGAGTCCGCTTACAGACTGTTCATAAATGCGCTGCGCCACCGCCCGGGTTTCCACCAGTTTGGCGTTCCGTTCGTATTCGGCTTGTGCAAAGGTCAGACGGCTTTCCGCCCCCTTGAGATTCTCCGAAGCAGCGTCGACCTTGGCTTTCAGATCCCTGCTCTCCAGACGGATGAGAACATCGCCTTCCTTGAAGGATTCGCCGCTTCGGAAATAGACGTCGACCACCCGCGCCGTCATGAGGCGAGAGACCACCTGGATTTCCTCCCGGCTCCGGATCGTTCCCACGGCGGAGTAATAGACGGGAATCTCGACCTCAGACAAGGTTTTCCATGGGAAATTTTCCGTTGTTTCCGGGGGCTTCTTTTCCCCGGCCGGAACCTTCGGTCCCGTTCCGATGGTTCCCGACTGGTAGAGCATTGCCCAGAGAATGAAAAGCACCACAAAAACAGTAAACAGAATAAACCCGTATTTCTTCATTTCGCCACCTCTTTTTTATCCGAAATCAGCAGATAGATCGCGGGAATCACGATCATCGTGAAAAGCGTGCTGGCCGCCAGCCCGAAGATCAGCGCCCACGCCAGACCGGAAAAGATCGGGTCCAGCGTGATGGGCCACGCGCCCATCAGGGTCGTGATCGCGGTCAGCATGATGGGACGGAAGCGCACCGCCCCGGAAATGGAGATCGCCTCCCGCAGAGGCATTCCCCGCGCCTGGCTTTCCTGAATGAACTCCAGCAGAACAATTGAATTCCGGATGACGATTCCGCCCAGGGCGATCATTCCGATCATGCCCGTCGCGGTGAAGAAGATCGGACTGGTGTAGCCGCCGACCGTATCGGTGCCGAGCCAGTTCAGGAGCCAGAATCCCGGCGCAATCCCGATCAGGGTCAGCGGAATCGCGCACATCATGATCAGCGACAGACGGATGCTTCCGGTCTGGACGATCAGCAGCAGGAGAATTCCGCCCAGCGCCACCCCGAACGCGATTCCGAGGTCCCGGAACACACGGAGCGTGATTTCCCATTCGCCTTCCCCCGCCCATTCCACACTGATGCCGTCCGGCAGAGGGTGGTTTTTGAGCGTCTTGAACTGGGTCTGGAGGATCATCTCGCTGGGCGCGCGCCCGACGGTTTCAGCCGTGACGAAGACCACCGGACGCAGGTTCTTGTGCATGATCGGCATTTCCGGGGGGACTTTGACGAATTTTCCCAGTTCGGCCAGCGGGACGGAACCGGTGGTTCCCTTCATCGTCAGTTCGCTGAGGCGGTTCAGGTCGTTGCGGTCGGCATAGGGGAGGCGCAGCAGGATTTCCAGCGGCTGACGCTCTCCTTCCACGCGGAGATCTCCCAGATGGTTGCCGGAAACCGCGGCGGCCAGACATTTCGTGACGTCTTCCTGACGGATTCCGTGAATCGCTGCCTTGTCGGGGTCCAGCTGGAAAATCCAGCGTTCCGAAGAGGGATCGCTCAGGGTGTCGATCTCGCGGAAATGATGGCTGTCCGTTTCGCGCAGACGGTCCTGAAGCGCCTTCGCTCCGGCTTGAAGTTCCGCGTGGCTCTGGTCCGGACGCGCATACACTTCGGCGGTTACGGTTGCCAGCACGGGCGGGCCCGGCGGAACTTCGATGAGATTCACGATCGCGTTATAGCGCCGTGCGATTTTTTCCGCGCCGTCGCGGATGCGCAGCGTCAGTTCGTGCGAAGGCATCTTCCGTTTCAGCTTCGGAACCAGATTCACGCGGATGTCGGCGTTGTTGGAGGAAGTGCGCATCTTGTAGTGGCGGACCAGTCCGTTGAAGTCGATCGGCGAGGGCGTCCCGATGTAGCTCTGGTAGTTGAGGACTTCATTCTGGCGCGACAGAAATTCCTCCATGTCCATGACCGCTTTCGCGGTGGTCTCCTCGGTGGTTCCCGGCGGCAGTTTGAGCATGATCTGAAACTCGTCGCGATTATCGTAGGGAAGCATTTTGAGCGGAACCTTGAAAAACATCAGAGCCGCCGAAGCCACCAGCATCAGCACGACCGCTCCCATCAGGAGCCATGCGTTGCGTTTGCTCAGGAAGGGCCGGATCATCGCGCCGTACAATTTGAGGACCCATGCCGGAGCGCCGTCCGTATCGGTTCCGGCTGCGGTTTTCTGGAGTTCGCCCGCGCGGTTCTTCAGGAGTTTCAGCGCCAGAAACGGAACGAAGGTCAGCGCGCAGACCGTCGAGAAGGAAACGGTCAGAGGCACGTTGATGGCCATCGGAGCCATGTAGGGACCCATCATTCCGGTAATGAAGAACATCGGGATGAAGGAAATGATGATTGCGATGGTGGACAGAATGACCGGCGGAAGCACTTCGTAAACGGCGTCCAGCGTCGCTTCAATGGGAGATTTCTTGCCCAGCCGGATGTGACGCTGGATGTTGTCCACGTTGGTGATCGGGTCGTCGACCACCAGTCCGAGGCTCAGAATCAGCGCGAAGAGAGTCACGCGGTTCAGCGTGAAGCCGAAGATGTAATTGGTGAGCAGCGCAAGCGCGAAACTGACCGGTACCGAAGTTCCGACGATCAGACTTTCCCGCCAGCCCATCGTCAGGGCGATCAGCAGAATCACCGTGACAATCGCAAAGAACATGCTTTCCACCAGACCGTTCACGCGATTGTTGGAGGATTCTCCCTGATCGCGGGTGACCGTCATTTCCACATCGGCGGGAATGATGGTCCCCTTGGCGGATTCCGCTTCCGCGATGATCTTTTTGGCGAGGGGCACCGCGTTGACGCCCGCCTTCTTGCTGAAGGCAATGGTCACCGCGGGTTCGCCGTTGTGCCGTACATACGAAGAGGGCGTTTCCACCGAATCGGAAACCTTCGCCACATCCGCAACCCGGACGATCCTCCCTTCGCGTGCGTCCAGAACGATCTTTCCGACCTCCTCCGCGGAGACCGGCACGGGGGCCGTCATGACCAGCCGTTCCGTTCCGCCGCTGACCACGGTTCCGATCGAAGCCGCGTCATTGGAGCGCTGGACGGCCTGTCCGATTTCCGGCAGGCTGATCCGCTGGGCGCGGAGGTTTTCCAGAATCGGCTCGATCTTGATCACGCGGGGCATTCCGCCGATGATTTCGGAACGCGAGATGTCCGGAATCGAATCCAGACGCGCCGCCAGTTCCTCCGCCATCCGCCGGAGCTCGATGGAATCGTATTTTTTCGAAGACAAAGTGAGGGTAACGATCGGAACGTCATTGATGCTGACCGGCACCACGCGCCATCCGGTCACGCCGAGCGGAATGATGTTCCGGTTTTCCTCGATCTTGTCGCGGAGGCGGACCATGGCCCGGTCGCGGTCCTGCCCGACGTAGAAGCGCACCGTTACGACCGCGCCGTCGCGCGTGCTTACGGAGTAGACATGCTCCACGCCGTCCAGCTGCCACAGAATCCGTTCCAGCGGACGGGTCACAAGCTGTTCGGTTTCCGCCGGGGAATGCCCCGGATACGCAACCTCGACGTCCGCCATCGGCACGACGATCTGCGGGTCTTCCTCGCGCGGCGTCGCCAGAAGCGCCACCACGCCCGCGACGATCCCCGCGACAATGAAGATCCCCGACAGCGGACCGGACAGGAAAAGGCGCACAATGCGCATGATCAACGACTGTTCCATCCCTCTCTCCTTCTCAGATTAGATGAACAATGTGTTGTTGCTGTTTTTTGCCATGGCAACGAAGCTGGCCACTCCGGCCACTTCGTCGACTTCAACCAGTTCCTCGCGGGTGATTCCCATGACGTTCATCGCCATTTCACAGGCGACGAACTTCACCCCGAGCTGACGGGCCTGTTCCAGAAGTTCCGGAAGCGTCAGCACGTTTTCACGCGCCATGACCTGCTTCATCATGAGCGTTCCCATGCCGCCCATGTTCATCTTGGAAAGGACCAGTTTGGAAGCCCCCTTCGGAAGCATCCAGCCGAACATCCGCGAGATCAGCGGCTTTTTCACCGGCGGAGCGGGATTCCTGCGAAGCACGCTCAACCCCCAGAAGGTGAAGAAGATCCCCACTTTCGCCCCGGACGCCGCCATGCCGCAGGCGATGATCAATGCGGCCATCGCCTTGTCGAGATCGTTGCTGAACAGCACGATCGCCGCATGGTGTTCGCCCATCGGCGCGGATTCGGTTTTCGGTGCGGCGGCGGGATTCCCTTTGCGGACGACCGCCTCCAGATAATCGGTTTTCTTTTCCATGTGCACAACCTCGTTTCCGCTGG
>CAYWZD010000276.1:0-5833 GCA_964462755.1 uncultured Victivallales bacterium
CGAAACGGAGCGGCTCGTGAAAACGTCCGTAAGTGGGCGCCCAGCAGGATATCTCGGAGGCGCGCGGATTGTTGCGGCAGAGGTTGAACCCCCAGCGGTCGCTGTTGTTGAAGTCGATTGCCATGCCGCTGAATGGAATGAACACCTCTGCGGTCCATCCGGAACGATCCGCTTTCCGGGCGGTTTTCACCTGCCAGGTTCCGTTCCATGTCGCATTGCCGAAATTGGCGTCATACTGCGTGCCGTCGGCGTTGAACCCCAGCTGGTGATAGGTCCCCCGAGTCAGTTTCGAGTCGATGAAGATTTCGAAGGAGGGGTCCAGCCAGACATATTCATCACGGTTCTTTTTGGTACACTTGATCCGGTCGGAATTTGCTTCGTCAGCATCGATTCCTACAAAAATTCCGTCAGCGGTATAAAAGATCCGGGCGGTCGATTTTTCCTTGACATCCTTTCCGTAGACGGATTTCAGTTCGACCGGAGGGACTTTTGCCCATACGGGATCATTCATGCTTCCGTCGAGACGGGGCGTTTCCGTCAGGAGAGGTATTTTGAGGACCGGCACATCATAGAGCGCTTTTTCCACATTGCCTTCGTGAACCGTCAGGCGGGCGTCCGCATTGGCCAGCTGAAACGGGGTTGCCTTTCCGCCCGGTTCCAGCTGGACGGCGTCGACCCAGACGACGCCTCGATTCTGAAGATTGAAATATAGCATGTCCGTATACAGGGAATTCCGGGTTCTCGTATAGGTGTAGTCATAGCGCTGCCATTCCTGCGTCAGGGGCACGATCTTTTGCAGTTTTTTATCTTCGCTGTAAGGGGAGGCATACAGGCTGATTTTCACGCCGGGACGGTCCGCCTTCATGTAAGCGGACAGGGTATAGGTCGAGCCGACTTTCGTCCCGAAATTGCAGGACCACATGAGCCGGGAATCATTCAAGGGCATATCCGTTTTATTTTCCAGACGCATGCTCCTTTTTCCATGCCAAGCGGTCGAATCGTCCGTCTGGAACGTTTTATACCATGCATCATAATTCAGAATGATCTCCGGATCGGGGATTCCCCAATGGCGGATACCCCAGTAGTCGGGCAGTTTTCCCAGCGTGCATTCTTCAAAACTGGCGTTCAGGGCAATATTCGGAGAGATGTTTTTCGCATCGGAACTCCCCGTTTTGTAGACCCGGATGGAAAGATCCTTGAGCTCCAGATAATTCCGGTAGGAATAGAACGAAAAAAATCCGTTTCCTTCCGGAAGGTCATCGCGTTCCGCCACGGTTTCACCGTTCACCTTGACCGTCAGAGAGGTTCTCTTGACGGAGATGTTGAAGTCCGTCCATTGTGAATCCGGTCCGACCGGAAGCGGTGCATTGAAAGGCTTTCCGAATCCGGTATGAATTTTTTTCTCCGGGATCTGGATGATCCAGTTTTTTCCGCGGGTGTAAATCGTGACGCCTTTTCTCATGCTGAGTCCGAAATGCTGCCCTTCCGGATGTGCGGCCAGACGCCGGAGTTTGAAATCGACCTCGTAATCCGCCCAGTCGGATGATCCGATCTCGAAGGAGCTCATGCCGCCTTTGCTGTAATCCGGGGAACGGAGAATCCCGTTTTCCGCTTTCCACGGAGCCGCCCGAGGCAGAACGATTTCTTTCGGCAAGGCGGGACCATCCAGATTCGGCGTCACGATTTTCACTTCATCGGCCGACAGGGCGCCGAGCATCATTACTGCGAGAGTCGAGGCAAGCCATTTTCGGGGATTCAGAGACATGGGAATTCCTTTCGTTACGTATTGCATATATGAGAGCATTCAAAAAATGAGCTCGTTTATTCGGACGGTTTTCCGATCAGTTCTTGGTCAGCCAGTCTCCCCAGCTGCCGCGGAACGCCCACCGGAGATGCTGTTCCGGATAGGCCGCATAGCTGTTGGTCCGAATGACGTTCTGAAGATACGGATAGCTTCCGGCATGTCCGTCCAGATGAACAAAATTACCGTATCCGTTATGACGGTTTCCAGGCCCCTGTCGGGTGTCGAACATGGTCAGCGCGACGGTTTCCGAATCATAATAATCATCCTGATTGCTGTCTCCGATCGAAATGACTCTGGAAGGACGTTTCACCTGCCCGATCCTTGCCGGTGTATAATACACGGATGCCGAGTTCGGATCACTTGGGCTCCATTTCCCGAGATAGGCGTTGTAACCATAAGACAATGTCTGGTAATCCACCGATTTGCCGATTTTGTTCGAGGTCGGACAGTAAAACATTTTGTTGTCCGAGTAGTTCAACGTGGAAAACGAAGAGGGGTCCTTTCCTGTGGCCTGAATGCTCAGCTGGATCGGCCACCAGCAGCGGTTGCCATACAGGGAGAGCCCGGTGGGAATCCATTCCTGATATGTGGAAACATAAAAGGCATGAGCCGTTCCCAGCTGTTTCAGGTTGTTCGTGCAGGCGATGGAACGCGCCTTTTCCCTGGCCTTGTTCAAGGCTGGAAGCAGCATGCCCGCCAGAATTGCAATGATCGCAATCACGACCAGGAGTTCTATTAATGTGAAAACGGGGTTTCTTTTTTTCAGCTGTTTCTGTTCTCTCTGCATTTTGTCTCCTTTTTCAGAATCGTGACAGTCACATAATAAAAATCTTATTCTATTCCAATAATACGGATTTTACTTGATAAAACAAGATGCAATGCTATATTTTATTTATAAAAAAATACCAAAAGATTTATAATAATGGACAACACATTACATATCAATCAGGAAATCGGGGAGTTTTACCGTCTCCGGATGTGGAAGTTCAATGAACCGGGACTGCCGATATATCCCTATGCCGTGGAGGAGACTCTGCGGGTGGAGGGAGCCGTGAACTTCCGGAATTACCATGAATATTTTCTTGTGATTTTTCTGACAGACGGCTGTATTTCGCACTCGAACGAAAATCAGAAGACCGTAATTTCTTCGGGCGATGTGCTGATTGTTCCGCCGGGGGTGTCTGTGGCCCGTTCGGAAGGCAGACAGCATAAATATCTGATCGGGTTGGCAGGATGTCAGATCGAACAATTGTTTTCCGCATTCAAATTGAATGGTTATTTCAAGTTCAAGGCGGATATCCCCGAAATGGTGAAAATCCATCAGCGGCTCTTCCGGAATATGCGACGGAAACATTTTTCCGTCATGCCCTCTCTGATCGGGGATTGCATGGAGCTTCTTGCGATGCTTTCCCTGTCCGCCAAAGACAAAGGCCCGCCGGTCCGGCCCCAGATCGCCGATCAGATACGGTCAACATTGGAGGCTGAATATGACAATCCCCGTTCATTGTCAAGGATTTCCGCTAGTTCCGGAGTTCCGCGCACGTCCTTGCACCGCATATTCAAAGATAAATTCGGAACCTCTCCAAAACGTTATCAGTTCGAATGCCGGATGCGTCAGGCGCGGGACCTTCTGGAAATGACCGATATGTCCATCAAGGAAATCGCGGGCCGCACCGGATTTCAGAACCAGTATTATTTTTCCAATGTGGTGAAAAAAGAGTATACGCTGTCTCCGAAGCAGCTGAGGATTTTTCTCCGGCAATCCAAGCACGACCAGATCATTCCTCCGAAAGACTGAATGTTTTTCAGGCGGCTCATGGGATGCTTTTTCCGGAGTGAATCGCGTCGACGGGACTTTTCCGTCATCGTGTCAGCCAGTCCACCTGACCGGCATAGTTGCTCGGTGTCCGGAATCCCCATTTTTCCGCGATTTTCTGAGCGCGGGCCGAGTAATCGGGATGAACGTAAATATTGTCCTTATAGGGAATGCTCTCCGAATGTCCGTCCAGATGAACGCAGTTCCCTTTCAGATTGTGTCGTGTTCCCGGCGCGTAACCGCCCGGAAGCGGTAAGCCGTTCAGGAACATGTCATACGATTTGTTTCCGTCGCTGTCGCCGATCAGGATTACCTTTGACGGACGTTTCACGCTTCCGATCTTGACCGCGGTTTTCAGGTTGTTGGAGTCCGTTGTCCACATGGGATCGGCATTGGTATAATAACCGAGCCACAGGTTGAATCCGTAAGGGATGGTATTGTAGCCGACATCCGCTTTTTCCACCGAGGCGGACGGGCAGTAGAAGACTTTGTCTTTTGCGTATTGAAGGGCATTGCCGGCCGGGTTTTTCCCGTCGATTTCCATCTTGATCTTGAGAAACCAGAAACGCAGCTCGTTGCTCCCGAAGGTAATGATTTCCACTGGCGGAGGCGGCGGGATCGAATACATGGAATGTGCCGAATTGAACGGCTTGCACTGCTATCCAAGCCCCATCATCGGGAAAACTTACAACGGATTCGACCGGATCGTTTTCCGTATGGATCAGCTCCGCGACAGCAAGCGGAAATCCGGAATGCTCCAGGATGTCATTTATATGCATCAGGGTTTCAATTATGGCGATTTCGGCGCTGACGACAACCGTGTTCCTTCCTTTGGGGAGTTGCGAAATCAGAATCTGATGGCGTTGATCCTCGGAGCCAAGGGCCTTTTTCATTACAATCGAACGGAAATGCAGTATCCGGAACTCTATCTTGGGTTACCGGAACTGGTCAAGGAATTGAAGATGGTCGGCGAACAGGCGATCATCCATCCCGACGCTCCGGAAAGCGTCGTTTCGGATCACGCAGCCCTACGCACTCTGGCAAAGCTCAACGACCGGGGCTATTACTGGATTCTGGTGTGCAACGCTTCTTACAAAAAAGCGGACGCAAAATTCAAATTTCTCCCGTGTGCCGGGAAAGAACTCCGGGTTCTCAGCGAAAACCGCACGGTTTCAGTGGACGGGGCCGGGGTGATTGCCGATTCTTTTTCTCCGTGGCAGGTACATGTCTACACCAATCAATCCGATTTGCCCGGATTGAAGACTCTTGCGGCGATCAACACGGAAATTGAAGCGGCCTATGCCGCCTTGAAAAAAACGGGCAATCTCGCCTGGCAACGTTTCGAGGGGGAGGTCCTCAACGTTAAGGCGTCAAGCAATAAATTTTCCGGTACCCATGCCGACAGCACCCTGTGGCATCTGACCGATGGCTTTACCGAAGGCGAACCGGCGGTCAGCCGGCATGGATACGGGATTCTCCACTATTGCGACAGTACGCCGGACCAATTTCCCGACTGGGTGGAATATGATTTCAAACAGCCGCAGACTATCGGACGGGTCGTGATCTATCCGGTCGAAGACGCGGTAAAGGATTTCCAGGTCCAGGTATGGAAAAACAACGCTTTCGTCACGGTCAAAGAAGTGAAAAACTTCTCCGGAAAAATGGTGGGAGTGACTTTCAGTCCGGTCAGGACCGCCCGTCTCCGGTTGGTTGTTACCGCCGGACGCGGCAGTTACACCCGGATTTATGAAATGGAAGTTTATGCAAAATAACATAATTCACAAAACTGATTCAGCATGTGAAAGGGGGATGAAAATGAAGATCGGGAATTTTTTCTTTCTGACACTAATTTTCTGTGCCGTCTCCGCTTCCGGAGCGGAATTGGTCGGAAACTGGAAAATCGACGAGGGAGAAGGTTCTGCGATCCGCGATAGCTCGGGCCGGGGACATCATGGAAAACTGCTGAATTTAAATCCGGAATACGGCCAGTGGGAAAATTTGCCGAGCGGAAAATTTTTCCACTTCCGGAATATTTGTATCAATGAAAAAGAGGGACACGCACGCTTGGAAATTCCGTATCCCACTGAATTGGATATCGCCAAAGGATTTTCCGTTCTGGTCAAGATCAAGACGCCTCAAAAGATTTCCGAGAGAAACCGTCAATATGAGATTATCAATTTCACCAATTCTTTCAGTAAGCCGGAAGGCTTTCG
>CAYWZD010000277.1:0-5830 GCA_964462755.1 uncultured Victivallales bacterium
GCGCCGCCTGACGGATGGCGGCATTGCCTTTCACCTCGTTGGCTTTGGCGGTTTCCTCGGACTTCCGGGCAAAAGCCTCCGCCTGGGTTTTCGCATCCTCGACGATCTTCGCGGCCTGGACTTTGGCATCGGCTATAATGGAGGCCTTTTCTTTTTCCGCCTTCTGAATACCGTCCGAGTGAATTTTTTCCAACAGACCTTGAATATCTTCCGCCATGGTACAAGCCTCCTTGAGGTATCGATTGGGGTTTTCAAAGCACATCTCTGTTAATATACATCCTTTTCTGCTTTATGTAAAGGAACACCGCGGCAAAAAATCCGAAAAATCCATCCGGCAGTTCCAATTTCCACTCCGGCATCCGCGTCCCGACAAAATTGCTTTCCGGCAGGTTCCATTCACGATAGGAGAGTGCGTTTTTCCAGACATTTTCCGGGAAGCCCGCCACAATTTTTTCTGAAGGGTTCATTTCAGAAGTCTCAGCCTTTCCTGCAAAGCCAATGGGTTATTTTACCGAAAAACCGAAAAATCGTTTCATCCTCCGGGAATACGGCTCTCTCGGAAGAGCCGTATCATGAACGAATTTGAAATACAGTGCCGGAATCAGATATACGGTTGTGATTGCGGAAAAGGTCAGCCCGCCAACCACGCCGATACCGCAATTTGACCGCAATTCCGAACCAAGTCCGGACCCGAATGCCATTGGGAGTATGCCAATCACTGAAGCCAGCGATGTCATCAGAATCGGTCGGAATTTATTTTTTGTCGCCATCAGCATGGCCGCATGTGTTTTCATGCCCTGCGCAGTCAATACTGCCGTTTCATCCATAATCAGAATGGCGTTGTTGACTACGATTCCGATCATCATGACTCCGCCGAGCATAGCAACCATTGACATGGATTGTCCGGAGAGATACAGCGTGAAGAACATGCCGACGAATCCGAGCGGGACAGTGAACATGATCAGAAACGGTCGTGCCCACGACTCCATGATTGCGGCTATCAGCAGATAAACCATGACAATGGCGACCAGGAACACATTGGCAAAATCGTCTGCTCCGCTTTCCATCATTTCCGCCGGACCGTAGAACGCAAGTTTGTATCCGGGCGGTAATTCCTTTCCAACCTTTTCTCTCAGGAAATTCACAATATCGCCCATCGCCGAACCGTTGGCGGCACTGCAGTAAATCCATGCGGAACGTTCTTTGTCCTGGCGGATCAGCGAGATCGATACCGGGGCGGATTCAAACGAGGCAAGCACATCAATATTGACCGGACGGCCCTGCATGGAACCGATGACAATGTCCTGCGTCTTGTCAAACCCTTCTTCCTCATTCGTTTTTACCCGTATGTCATAGGTTCGCGTTCCGACTTTGTAGGTTCCCGCTTCGACCCCGTCAAAAAAACCCATGACCGATGTTCCAAGAGTGTTCTCGGAAATCCCCAGATTGCGCAGAACCGCCCGATTCGGTATGATGTTGGTTCGCGGTTTCGTCGCCCGCAAACTGGAATCAATATCGCTTGCAATTCCCGATTCCTTCAGAATTTTCATCGCTTTCAAAGCTTCCTTGGTCAATATTTCCGCATCGGGTCCGGTAATATAAGCGGAGATTTCAGCGCCGGACGTCCCTGTGGGATTGGGGATATTGACGGTTCCGCGCATGTTCTGTTTTTGGACAATCAGATCACGAAGCTCATCGGCGACAGCAAATACGGATTTCCTCTTTTCCTTGTCTACCAGATAAACATTGATTTCAGAAAGGTGCACGCCTTCGGAAACCTGCCCCATCGTTGCATTGACATATCCTATGGTGGAAGTTGCAGCCGCCACATCCGGACGTTTCCGGATTGCGTCAAGAATTTCCTTTGTGCGGGCGGTTGTCGCCGACAACGCCGTATTGGCGGGAAATTCCAGCGAAACGGAAATTTCGCTTTTGTCGTTGGTCGGTATAAACGACATGGAGATATGCGGCAGCGCCAATGCCGACAGCAGAACGGAACACCCGATGATTATGATGATCACAAGTCCGCTATGCTTCCGGGTAAAGTCAATGCTGCGTTCAAATCCTTTTTCCAGAGGAAAATAGCCGGCGTCCCATATCTTGAAGATGAACCCAATGATCCTCCCGGGCTTTTTTTCCCCCTTTGCAAAAAACAGTGAGGCCAGAATCGGAGTCAGGGTAAAGCTGACGAAAAGGGAAGCCAGGGTTGCCACCACCATCACTCCGGCAAATGGCGAAATCAACAACCCGATCACCGATCCCATCAATGCGACCGGAACAAACACCACCACATTGGTAAGTGCGCTTGCCGCGACCGCGTTGATCACTTCGTTCGTTCCCTCTATGGCCGATGTTTTTGCGTCCGCGCCGCCGTGCATGCGTTTGAAAATATTTTCCAGCACCACGACCGCGTTCGTCACCAGCACACCGGCGGAACAGCCGAGCGACACCAGCGTCATCATGTCGAAGGTATAATTCAACGCCTTCATCGCAATAAAGGAAATCACGATGGATACCGGCATGGAAATGACCGCGATGAACGTGGACCGCATATCGTGAAGGAACAGGAAAAGGATAACGGCAGTCAACACGATTCCCATCAGAATGCTTGACCATGCATCATTCACCGATGCATGAATAAACGCTCCGGAATCTTTGAACCAGTTGAGTTTCATTCCACCGGGCAGCATGCCTCCGGCGACAATTTGATCGTAGCGTTTTTTGACTTCATCAATAACTTTGACTGCATTGGCGTCGGATTTCTTGACAACTTCAATCTGGATGCCGGGTTCCCCGTTGAAAAAGCCAAGCTGGCGCAGTTCCTTTGACATCAGTTTGATTTCCGCAATGTCGCCGAGATAAATGCGTTTGCCGATCGTGCTGCTGATTTCCAAATCTTTCAATGCCTGAATATTGCGGTATTCCGCATCATAGGTGATGCTCATTTCCGTGCCGTTCTGTTTTACACGTCCGGCGGGAAGTTTCATATTGGCGGTATTGATGCGCGAAATAATCTCGTTCATCGTCAGATTGCTTTCGGCCAGTTTTTTCCGGTCAAGAACAATGTGCAGCTGTACTTTGTTTCCGCCATGGACGCGGACTTCACCCACGCCCTGAATACTGGAAAAGCGGTCGGACAGCGTCTCGTCCGCGTAGTCGAACAATTCGTCCACCGACTGTTTTCCGGTCAGGAACAGCGTCACCACCGGAACGGCGTTGATATTGACCTTGCTCAAGACCGGGGTTTCGACGGCTGTTGGAAAATCATCGGCTATGGTGTTCAGTTTTTCGCGCACCTCGTGAACCATAATATCCACATTGGTGCCGAGGTTGAATTCCAAGGTGATCGCGCAGACATTTTCCATGCACACGCTTGTAGTATGCTTGAGTCCGTCCAGCGAAGCAACGGCATCCTCAATGCGTTTTGCCACGTCGATTTCAATTTCTTCCGGCGATGCGCCCGGGTATGTTGTCGTGATCTGAACATACGGAACGTCGAATTTCGGAAGTGAATCGATCCCGATCTTTTTATACATCGACACCCCGAGAAACAGCAGCATGATGAGAAACGCGCACATCGCCACCTTGCGCTTGACGGATATTTCGCTCAGCGTCATGGGTTCGCTCTTCCCTTTCCGGCCACAGTGACAGCGGAACCGTCGTTCAGGAAGTATTGTCCGGAGACCACCAGGTCGCGTCCGGCGATTTTTTCCCCGTTGAGAATTTCCGTATTGCTTCCAGCCGAAAATCCGGGTTCGACAGTAATTTCTTCCGCCTTGCCGTCCTTCACGGCAAAGACGGCGTAGCGGCCGCGCGCTCGTGCAAGTACCGCATCGGTCGGAAGGCCGAGCCCCCGCCGTTCGGCAATGATGATGTCGATATCGCAAAGTGTTCCGCTTACCAGATTTTTTTGTTCAGGAAGATTCGCCTTGACTTCAAATGTCCGGCTCAACGGATCGACGGTTGGAGAGAGATAGGAGAGGCGCGTTCGGCAAAGTTCCTTTCCGTCGAACAAAAGTACAATGTCGGTCTTCAGCGAAAGCTTCTCATAATAAAGAGAACTGATTTTCGCGGAAATTTCCAATCGGCCCTGATCCTCCATTCCCAGAACTTTTTCTCCCGCCGCAGCGAATTCTCCGGCATCGTGAAAACGGTCGGTAATGACGCCGTCATAGGGTGCGCGGATAATCGAGTCGGCCAGGTTTTTCTGGGCAATCTCCAAATTCGTTTTTGCCTGGGACACTTTGACAAGGTTATATTTCAAAACCGCCTGTTCCCGCCGGCAGGTCGCATGGGCTCGTTTCCAGTCGGCTTCCGCCGTTTCAAAAGCAGTAAGGGAAACGGCATTGCTTGCGAAAAGCCGTTTTGCCCGTTCATAGTCCGCCTTGGCTTTGTCCAATGTGGTTTGAGCGATTTCAATATCTTCACGAGTCGTCTGACAGGTTTCCTCGGCAACCTTCAAACTTTGCTCGGCAACCAGAACTTGATTTTCCAGATTTTTCCGATCCGTCTGGAAGAGAATATTGCCTTTTTTGACCCGCGCCCCTTCCCTGACTTCGAGTGAGTCGATCGTTCCGGCAACACGCGCGGCAATGGTTGCCTTGTCGATCGGCTGAATGGTCCCCTGAACCCGGATCTGTTTTCGGAAAGTCTGTTCGGCAAGCTGCGCGGTTTCAACCTTGACGGCATCGTAATCCTTTCGGACAGCACTCGTCTTTTTTTCACATCCCGCCAGAAACATCATTCCTGCAGCAATGATTCCGATTCCTCTCCTCATCGAATATTTCATCTTGATAGCCTCTTGATTTTATTTTTTATTCTATATAGAATATTAATATATCCCCATATCACGCGGTTTCAAACGGAGAATCGGATTATTTTCAGACATTTTTCTTTATTCTATATAAAATAAATAAAATATCACATTTTTTGTTCAAATATTATCGTATAACAAAATAATTACATTATAATAAGCATATAATATTCAGTTCACATCCTTGTTTTATCATCATTCGGCGGATATAGTATATATATTCTATTTTTTATTGCAATCAGGAGGTTTTTCATGAACAGGATTTCAAATCCGGAGTATCTGCTGCTCCGCAATTTGGATGTATCGCATCGCCTGATTTCCAATCATGCGATGCGAGTATTGAAATCCAACGGCGTTACCATTGCCCAAGCGCAGGTGATCCTCATGATTTCGGAGCTGGAAAATCCTTCGCAGGAAAGCATTGCATGTGCTCTGCATATTGCCCGGACCGCGATTCGGCTGACACTGCATCAATTGGTTGATGGAGGCTATGTGAATAGAATGCCGGATATATCGGACAAACGTATTCACCGTCTGGAATTAACCGATAAGGGCAACTCCATGATCCCTGTTTTTGATGAGTTGGTCAGGGAAAGCAATCAGCGGGCTTTGTCCTGTTTGACCCAATATGAAAAAATTGTTTTTTTAGGACTGCTGCAAAAAGTCCAGGATTGCTGTTTGTCCGAATTTCTCGACAATCCCACGCCTCGCAACAAGTAATTCTTTTCCCGGGGGGGATCGGTAATTGCCGTCCCCCCTTCATATTTTAAAATGGACGGAACGACAAATGCATTATTCCTTATCTGTATCTGCTTTCCCTTCATCTTGTTTTTTTTGAGCAAACTGAAAATAAAGAACAGATGCAGCTTTTTCAAACAATTCGTCCCATCTCAAAATCCGGGCCATTATCAATCCTTTTGAATTTGACTCTGAAAAAATAGCAGGAACTCATGTCCAGCAGAAAAAAAACTGGAAATTTTGTATAATCGTGCTATAGTAGAAGAGTTGCTATTGTTG
>CAYWZD010000278.1:0-5823 GCA_964462755.1 uncultured Victivallales bacterium
CCGGATGTGCGCATATTCATACGCCGTCGTTTGTCAAAATGCTTCAGGCGGCGGGAGATTCGCTGGAAGTTGCCGGGTGCTGGGATCACGACCCGGCCCGTGCGGAAGAAAACGCAAAGCTTCTTTCGTGCTCTCCCGTTTCTTCCCTGGACGAACTGCTGGCACTTCCATCGGACGCCGTGATTGTCTGTTCGGAGACAAACCGGCATAAGGAAATCGTCCTGAAGGCGGCCGCGGCGGGCAAACATCTGTTTGTGGAAAAACCGCTGGGGTTTTCGGCGGCGGACGCGGACGAAATGGCGGATGCGATTGAAAAAGCGGGAATTATTTTCCAGACAGGCTATTTCATGCGCGGCAATCCTCAGATCCGTTTCCTGAAAGAACAGCTGGGAAAGGGAACGTTCGGCACGGTGACTCATGCGCGTTTTTCGAACTGCCACAGCGGTTCGCTGGGGGGCTGGTTCGATACGAAATGGCGCTGGATGGCGGACCCGTCCACGGCAGGCTGCGGGGCATTCGGCGATCTGGGGACGCATGTGCTGGACCTTCTGATCTGGTTTTTCGGCACACCGGAATCCGTGGCGGCGGATGTCCGCACGGTCACGGGACGTTACGGCGCTACCTGCGATGAAAACGGCGAAGCGCTTCTGACATTTCCGAAGGGAATCTTCGCCTCGATTTCGAGCGGCTGGGTGAATGTGGCGAATCCGGTTTTCTGTGAAATTCACGGAACGGAGGCAAGCGCGGTGATTTTCGGAGACAAGCTTTATTTTCAGGCAAAATCGCTGGAAGGGTCCACCTGCGGCAAACCATTTGAAGGAGCATTGCCGGAAGCGCTGCCTCATGCCTTCCAGCTTTTCCTGGACGCGGTCGGCGGAAAGAAGGTGCCGCTGGTGACTGTCCAGGAAGCCGCCGTCCGCAACCGGGTGATGGAAGCCTTGTACCGGTCTGCAAAAGAACGGAGCCGCATCGCCCTGTAATCGGGAAACACTGTTTTCGACAATCGTCATAGGATTTGAAAAACCCGCGCCCGTATTGGTCCGGACTCACTTTTTCAGGAGAGTCCGGATTTTTCACGGGTTCAATGTCCGGGAAGATTATTCCTTTGGAATTCCAATCAATCTATATTCAAAAAACTTGTACATGGAGTGTTGAAATCCGGAAAAAGTCTTATATATTGTTCACCTGATAATGGAAAGATGAATCCTCTGACAGGAGAAGATAGGCTGAATGCGTTTTCAATGTCCATTCTGCAAGGGCATCGTATCCGTTGACAACTCGGATATGGGGACAAAAGTACAATGCGGGCACTGTAACAAGCCTGTGGTTGTTCCGGCGTCCCGCATCGCGTCTGGCACCGTAATCGGCGACTTCATCATCATGCGCGAACTGGGACGCGGCGGCATGGGAATCGTATATCTGGCCCATCAGATCTCGCTGGACCGTCCGGCCGCCGTGAAGGTGCTGGCCGCCAACTATGCCAGCAATACCGAATTCGTAGTCGGTTTCATCAAGGAAGCCCGCGCGGCGGCCAAACTGAATCATCCCAACATCGTCCAGGCCTACGCGGTCGGCGACGACGAGGGCATCTTCTATTTCGCCATGGAACATATCGACGGCGAAACGATGAAGAATATTCTCAAGCGGGAAGAAGTGATCCCTGTCGATCAGGCCATCAACATCGTTCAGCAGATCGCCGAAGCGCTCGACTACGCCTGGAAAGAGGAAAAACTGGTCCACCGCGACATCAAGCCGGACAACATCATGCTGACTTCCAGCGGACGGGCCAAGCTCGCCGACCTCGGTCTTGCAAAAGTCGGCGACGACGTGGAGAACAACGACACCGAAGAAGTGATGGGTACGCCCCAGTACATCAGCCCGGAACAGCTGACCGGAGATCCTCTCGACAACCGGACAGACATCTACAGTCTCGGCGCCACGTTCTACCACTTCCTGACCGGGCGTTTCCCCTATGAGGGCACGACCGCTCTGGAGATCACGCGCCAGCATCTTTTCGGAACGCTGATTCCTCCATGCGAAGTCAACCCGAATATTCCGCCCGATGTTTCCTGGATCGTGGAAAAGATGATGGCAAAAGACCCGAATCTCCGCTATCAGGATGCTTCCCTTCTCGCCGAGGACCTCGGGCTGATCAAGCGCGGCAGGAAACCCATGGTGGCCACCTATTCCGCGATGATCAAAGTACAGAATTCCAACCGGATCGAGGCCGGGTCGAAACCGGTTCCCCCGAAACTGAGACTCCGCGGCGCCACGGAACAGCATGCGGTTCCCAAACCGCCCTTTACAGGAACCGAAACCGTTCCGGAAAACCCCTCCTTCGCGGAGGCCGCAAAAAAGGCCGCTCCCAAGTTCCAGCTGAAAGAAAAAACGCCGCCTCCCGCACCGGCTCCGGCTTCCCCGCCGCCCGCAAAATCCCCTGCGGAAAATGCGACACAGCCGGCGGTGTCGGTCACGGAATCGACCTCCAAGCAGGAGGCCCAGAAGAAGGCAAAGAAATCCAAGGAACCGAAAGCCCGTTCCCGTACCGGAAAATTGGTTCTTTCCATCATCCTGCTGCTTGTTCTGGCGCTTGCCGGAGCGGGTGCTTATCTTCATTTCGTCAAGAAGGTGAACTGGAAAGAGTTTTATACAAAAGCCAGGACCGAGGTCAAAAAGTCGGTCACGCCCAAAGGACCGTCCCCGTTCATGAAAGAAGCCGTTCCGCTTGTGGAAAACATTCGTTCGTCAGGAGTTACGAACAAAGCAGGGACCTTGTCCCGGTGCGATGAGTTTTTTGCAAAAACACTCCGTCCGTCGAACGACGAGGAAAAAAAGCTCTTCCGGGAAATTCTGGACTATTATTCTCCGCTGGATGAAGAGAAGGTGGAGCTTGCCCGTGTGGAAGAAATGAAAAAATATGAAGAAGAACTCGCGGCAAAACGCCAGGCTGCGGCGGAAGAGGCGAAAAGGAAAGTGGAAGAGGCAGAACAGCGTGCGGCGGAAGAAGTAAAGCGGAAAGCCGAAGAAGAAAGACGGCGCGTGGCGGAAGCCCAGCAGCGTGAGAAGGAACGTGAAATCACGAATTACAAGAACCGGATGGCGGCAATGCAGCGGAATATCGTTCTGGACCTGGTCCGTTTCTCAGAGAAGAACGACGAGGCCGGGCTCCGGGCCCTGTTCGAAAAGAATGCCGATGAACTAAAAACGGCCAAGCCCCATCTGGTCGGATACGCCCGCACTCCCGTCAATCTCTCCAATCAGCTCTTTGCCGTCATGAAGGGAGCCTGGGAGCTGAATGACGCCTTTACAAACGGAAATCCGGAAATTGTCGGACTCACGATCGAAATCGGCATCAACCTCTGTAAAGTGAAGTCCATCCGGGAAGGCGTGATCTATGGGGAAACTCCATTCGGCAAGGAATTGTCCGTTCCCGTGAAACAAATCATAAACTCCCGCCAGTTCCGTGTTTTCTCCACCAATGCGGCAATCAAGATGAACAAACTCCAGTTCCTCCCCTATTACTTCTTCTGGCTCGGGGAATACAAGGCGGCGAAAACAGCCTCCGGGGACAATCCCCAACTGGAAGCCCGCTTCTCCGCTTTCCTGACGCAATACCTGAAAATCGCACTGACACAGAATGCGGCGGAAAAAGCTAAACTCAAAGAAAAATTCGGGTTCCTCCCGGAATACCAGCGGTTAGTACCGAGATCGAGGTAATCCGCGTAAAATAAAATAGAATGATCTCCCACGAGGAAAGGACAGGACATCATGAATAAAAAGAATCTTGTCTTCGCTGGAATCGGGTTAGCCAGTTCATGCATCAGCGTCAATGCGCTGGGGACGGAACCAAAAATCCTCGAAAGTACGCTTGCCGGCTCCTGGTATGAGGCCAATCCCGCACGTCTCCGCAAACAAATCGACGACTGGATGTCGAAAGCGGCCCTTCCGCCCGATGGAAATCCATGCGGTCCGATCGCCTTGATCCAGCCCCACGCCGGGTATCTGTATTCAGGCTCGGTTGCCGCCTTCGGGGCAAAGGCGGTCGCAGGGAGGAAATACGACCGTGTCATCATCCTCGGCCCGACGCACCGGGTCTATCTGAAAAACAAGGTTTGCCTGCCCGAGGCCGACGGGATGCGCACTCCGCTTGGAACCGTCGAAATCGATCAGGCCGCTCTCAAGGAACTCCGGAAATTCCCGTTTGTCATGAGCGATGACCGGCTGCTTCAGGGAGAGCACAGCGTTCAGATTCAGCTTCCGTTTCTTCAGGCGGCTCTGGCAACTGGGTTCAAAGTCGTTCCGATTGTGGTGGGACAGCTGGATTCCGAATACGCAAAAAAAGTCGCGCGGGCTATAGCCGCCAACCTGACCCCCTCCACGCTGGTGGTCGTGAGTTCGGACTTCACGCACTTCGGACGGAACTTCGACTTCGTGCCGTTCCAGGACAAAATCCCCGAACGGCTTCGTAAACTCGACCTTGACGCTTTCGAGCTGATCCGCAGCAAAGACTGCGCCAAATTCACAAAATACATTGCGGATACCGGAGCAACCATCTGCGGGGAAGCCCCCATCCGGATTCTGCTGGAAATGCTTCCGGACAACGCGGAAGTGCGCCTCCTCAAATACACGACGTCCGCCGAGGCAAACGGGGATTACTCCCATTCCGTCAGCTATGTGTCCGCCGTCGTCGACGGCAAATGGGAACCGGCCGCAAAACTCAATGAGAATGATTTCCTTACCGACGCCGAAAAGAAAACACTCCTCTCCATTGCCCGCGAATCCATCGAATATGTGTTCAAAAACCGCAAAACGGCTCCTTCCGACTACTTTGCTTCACGCATTACGGAAAACATGAAAAAGAAAATGGGCTGTTTCGTGACTCTCAAGATCGATGAGAATCTGCGTGGATGCATCGGCGAAATCCAGCCGTTCCGCGAACTCTACCGCGCGGTGATGGCCCGGGCGGTGGATTCCGCTTTCCGGGATCAGAGATTCCGCCCGCTTACTCCGGATGAGCTCCGTTCGGTTGAAATTGAGATTTCAGCGTTGACGCCCGCGAAACCGGTCGCCTCCTGGAAGGACATTGTGATCGGAAAACACGGCATGACCATTACCAAGGATGGGCATTCCGCGGTGTTTCTGCCGCAAGTGGCCCCGGAACAGGGCTGGAATCTGGAAGAGACGCTGACGTATCTTTCGCAGAAAGCGGGGCTGGCGCCGGATGCATGGAAGTCGCCGGACGCCTCGTTTACGGTCTTCGAAGCCATCGTCTTCAATGAGTCGGACTACACCCGGTAAGAAATTCGTATTGCTTCAGTCGAATTTTCTCAAACGCTCCGGGCGGGGATTTCGTGCTTCGCACGCCCAGCCTTCGCGGCTGGACCGCGGCAATACTGAAAGTATTGCATGACCTTTTCCAGAAACAGAAAGGATTCACGACACGATTCTGCGTCATTCCTTTGCATTCGCGGCGCTGAAGGCGATTCCGAAGGCGAGCATCACGGAAAACAGCGAACTGCCGCCGTAGCTGAGAATGGGAAGAGTTACCCCGGTCGGCGGCAGGAGGACGCTGTTTACGCCGATGTGGATCAGAGCCTGAATCAGATACAGCGCCCCGGCGGAAAATACATAAAACCGGCGGGTATCGTCCCCGGAACGGATGTCCCAGGAGAGCACGCAGAATCCGACTCCCATCGCCACGAATCCGGCAATCACGATGAAGCCGCCGGCGAATCCGGTCGATTCCACGATTGAGGCAAAGAGCGAATCCGTGTGCGGAAACGGCAGAAACGCGCCGGACCAGAGGGCGTTCCCCCAGTCGGA
>CAYWZD010000279.1:0-5816 GCA_964462755.1 uncultured Victivallales bacterium
CGCGGATTCTGATTCTGGACGAGGCCACATCCGCGCTGGACACCCTTTCCGAGGCATCTGTTCAGGAAGCGCTGGATACGCTGATGTCCAAGCGGACCACCATCATCATTGCACACCGCCTTTCCACTGTCCGGAACGCCGATTTGATCGTAGTGCTGCAGGACGGTGCGATCGTTCAGACAGGCAAGCATTCGGAACTTCTGCTTCAAGACGGTGTCTATCGGAATCTCTATGCCATGCAGTTGAAAGAGTCCACGAAGGGCAGCGAACAACTCTTCGCTGTCGATGACATTCTTTCCACGCCGCTGCAGAAAAAAACGTGATCAAGGGAGTCTTTTCAATATGAGCAAGTCGTCGAACAAGCCCGCCGGGCTGAGGGCTAAAATCAAGGTTTTCATTCTGCTGACCGTTCTGGGAGCGCTTGCAATCCTTTCCCTGGTTTTTTCCCTGTTCTTCTTTGAAATCGAGGACACCATTTACGCCGATGGCGTGATCATTCCGGACAAGACCTTCGAAATCGTCGGACATATCGACGCGCACATCGTCAAGTTCAACAACCGTCGCGGGGACGATGTCAAGGAAGGCGATGTCATCGCGGAACTGGACTCCCGCTCGTATGAGTCCGACGCGCTCTCCCTGGAGTCCTCGATCCGCGAACTGGAGGCCGAGCTGGAGGTCAAGAAGGCGGAACTGTCCATTCTGGAAAAGGAGCCGCTGCCGAAGGACCTCTGGTATTCCAGGACCAACCTGAGGGAATGCGAGGACAAAGTGCGTCTGGCCCGTGAGCGTCTTGACCGATCCAAGAAACTTCAGCTGGTGAGCGCCATTTCCAAGGTGGAATTCGAAAAAATCGAGTTGGAAGCGATTCAGCGCGAAGCCGAACTCTCCCGTGCTGAAGAAAATGCGCGGAGGGTGGAAAGCGGCCTCGGCTCAAAATATCTTGAAAAAGCGAAACGGGACCTGGCGCTGGTCGCCGCCAAGATTCAGGGCAAGAAAGCGGAACTGGCATTTATCCAGAGCCGGATCCGCGAGTGTAAGATCGTTGCCCCCGCCACCGGCAGACTGGTGGAGCTTCAATGCAAGGACACCTGGTATGTCGCCCGCGGCAAGGTCGCGGCCGTGATCGCCTCCGGAAACCGGGTGCGCGCCATCGCCAAGATCGATGCAAGAGTCGTGCGCAAGGTCAAACCCGGCCAGAAGGTCCGGGTGACAAGCGACGTCTACAACAAATATCAGTATGGAAACTTCTCCGGCGTAGTCAAGTGGATCGGAGACGTTCCTCTTTCAGGGACTCCGACCGACACTGTCACGCGTTATCCCGCGGAGGTTGAGCTTGATCCCGAAGGATATGTCCTCAAATACGGGTCCGGCGTCGAATTGGCCATCATCACCGGCAAGCAGCCGGCCATTTACGCGCTCCTGAACATGAGCGACGAGGATTTCAAGGAAATCCGCCGTCGGCGTGCGGCTCATAAGAAGATGGTTGTCGACGAATCCCTCCACTACGATTCCCTCAAGAAAAGCAAGGAGTAAAAGAAGGGAGGTTTCCCATGGTTCCACAGACGCATCCCGCAAAATGGTGGATTCGCGAAAACGAAGCGGTCCGCTGTCTTCTCTGTCCGAGAAACTGCCTCATTCATGAAGGGAAATACGGTTTTTGCGGCGTCCGGATGAATTCAGGCGGCGAGCTCCGGACCGCCTCCTACGGCTGCCCGGTCGCCATTCAGGTGGACCCCATCGAGAAGAAACCGCTGTATCACTTTCTCCCCGGGACGAAGATTTTTTCGATCGGGACTTTCGGTTGCAATCTGGGGTGTGTTTTCTGCCAGAACTACACATTGTCCAGAGGCAAATATTCCTCCGGGCAGAGTTTCCGTTCCTTTGAGCCCGCCGAAATCGTGGCGTTGGCGGAACAACACCGGTGCTCGTCCATCGCCTTTACTTACAACGAACCCACGGTTTTTGCGGAATATGCGATGGATGTCGCCGCGCTGGCCCATGAGAAGGGACTCAAGACGGTGTTCGTCTCCAACGGCTATACCTCGCTGGAACCGGCGAAGGAAATCTATTCCCTGATCGATGCGGCAAACATCGATGTCAAGGGCTTTTCCGAGGAGTTTTACCGGACCATGTGCTGCGCTTCGCTCCAGCCCGTGCTGGATCTGATCGAGCTGATCCGGAAAATGGGCGTCCACATCGAACTCACCAATCTGATTATTCCGGGGAAAAACGACTCCGAAGAGATGCTGGATGCTTATCTGGACTGGGTCGAAACCCGGCTCGGACTTGATGTGCCGCTTCATTTTTCCGCATATCACCCGGCCTATCAGTACCGGGAAAGTCCGCCCACTCCGCCCGATGAGCTCCGGAAAATCGGGGTGCACGCGCGAGCCCGCGGATTCACCCGCGTGCATCTCGGCAACATCTGAACGGAGATCAAAACCGCAGGGAAAGGGAACCCTTTCAAAGGCTTTCCCTTCCCCCCGGTTTTTCCCCGCTCGTTTTTCACATGGAGGCCAGCAGGTCCCGGAAGTTTTCCGCGGCTTCGGCAAGCGTTCCCGGATAAGGAGCGCCGCCGCCGAGCACGAACCAGCCGCTGAAGTTTCCGCAGCGGAGGATGGAAATCAGTTCCTTGACTTCGGAATTGCCCCGTGCGAACGGCATTGCCTCTCCGTCCCAGGTGCAGTCCGCAATGTCCAGCTGCTGGATTGTCTTGATGAAACGTCCGATCCGGTAGGAGTAAAGGAACGGGTGTTCCCCGGCGCGGGCAAAATTTGCCGGATTGAACGTGATGGTGACGCCGGGAACTTCCATTCTGGCGGTGGTGAGGTCGGAGGCGGTCGAACGGGCGGTCTGGACGTCGTTTGCCAGAGAGATTTCCACGCCGGCCGTATCCAGTGCCTTGATGAGGGCGGCCGCTCCCTGCATTGGAACAACGACTCGTTTGATTTTGGTCGCTTTCAGCAGGGAAACGATTTTCAGGGCATCGTCGGGTACCACCGTCAGGCGGAGCGCGGAGACCGTTATTTTTTCCTCGGCGAATTCCTGAATGGCGGCGGTCAATTTATCCGCAGGAAGCATCCAGCAGGGCTTGCCCTGAAGGAAATCGAGTTCGACGGCCGATATGCCTTCCCTCTGGAGATTCTCGATGATTTCCGGAACATAGCGTCCGGCGAGGCGCGAGGAGACGGCCAGACGGAAGGATTCCTTTCCATAGGAGTCGGCGTAAATGGCGGCCCGCTGTTTCACACAGTCGGCGCATTCCGGGTTGTCGCAGAGAACGAAGTCGGGATGCTGGGCTCCGACCGCGAGAAGGGTTTCAAACAGTCCCGCGCTGTCGATCAGACGCACCTGGGCATTGCCGATCCGTCCGGTTTTCATGACGCCCGCGTCGGAGAGAAGGCGGTCCAGTCCGATGAAGTCGCGGTGGGGTCCGGGGAAGCACTGATACTCTTTTGTGACTTCCTTGTCCTCGGGCGTCTGGAAGGTGCGTGAGACGGTGGAAAGATAAGGCAGTTTCAGAAGGGCTTCCACGGAATGGAGCGTGGTGTTGCGGTCCTGATCCACGCCGAGCAGACAGATGACCCCGCCTTTGTCGGCGAGGCGCGTATAGGGGGTATCCTTTCCGTGCGCGGTATCGGCTTTCCAATGATCGGCGCAGAGCTCTTCCGCATCGGGCCCACAGGCGGCGACGGTTCCCAGCGGACAGGAGCTGATGATGACTCCCGGCAGATTCTTGACTTCTTCCACAAGCACGCCGAGCTGTCCGAACGCCGGAACCATCAGCGTTCCTTTGTCTCCGATGACGTCCAGAAAAGCCTTGATGACTTCAGAGGGACCTTTTTTGACCTGTCCCAGACTCAAAAACGAGCTGTGCAGCAGAACGATGCTTCCCTTTTTCAGTCCGAGCGAACGCAAGCCTTCCGCAATGGTTTTCCGATCCATGATTCCAATCCTTTCGTTACAAGCCGCAATCCTGTCAGTTCATGGTTTCCACAATCAGCCGGCACGGAATCTGCGTGACAACAGGAATTTTCTGAAAAAGCACGGTCAGAAAAACCCGGCTGTCCTTGATCCGGCTGAGTCCGCGCGGTTCGCAAACCGTGCTGACACCCGCCTCGAAAAGACGCAGAAACACACCGTGAAGAGCCTGACTTTCGTAGATATCCGAAACGAGCATGCGCGCGCCGGATGCAATGATCCAGTCCAGTGCGCTGTCATCCAGAAAAACGCTGCGGGTTTCCACCTCGTCCGGGTCTTTTTTCCCGAGGGCGTTGATCAGCAGGGCCGGAGTGTCCGGAATTCCGCCGAAAGCCTTTTCGAGGTCTTGCGCGGAGACCGCGCCGGACCCGGATTTCCGGTTCAGGCGGATGACGGAGCAGGGAACCCGGTAAAGACGTTCGTGCGGAAAATTATCCGCGCGTTCGCCGTTGTCGGTTTCCTTGATGTGTCCGGGAAAATCGATGTAGGAGCCGTGCATGGAATGGGAGGACCAGTCATAAACCATTCCGGTGTAACTGGTTGCATTCGACTTCAGTTTGACTTCCGTAATTTGAATATTCGTATCAAAATTTCCCGGAAAATCGTTCGTGATGTCAATGATTGTTCCCATCCCCTCACCTTCTTTTATATTCAGGAACGCTTCGACTGGACTTTCTTTTCGTAGAGATCGATTTCGTCCATATAATCCGCGCCCGCGGGAACGTCGTTCCGGAGGCAGAAGTAATCGTAGACGGCGCCGAGGGGCAGCATCTTGAGTTCTTCCGTGAGGACGAGTTTGCGGGAGTTGGAGAAATTCTTTTCCAGCTTGACCAGCTCCGCGGTGGGCTCAAGCAGGGCGGCGAGAAGGGCCTTCTGCATGTTGCGCGTGCCGACGGACCAGGCGGCGATCCGGTTGATTGTCGCGTCGAAATAATCCAGCCCGATATGGACGCGTTTGGCGTCGTTCCGGACAATTTCCTTTGCGATGGCCTGAAGCTCGTCGTCGAAGAGGACCACGTGGTCGGAGTCCCAGCGGACAGGGCGGCTCACGTGAAGCAGGATTTCATCGAGGAAGAGGAGGACGGCGCTGATCTTGTCGCTGATGACTTCGGTCGGGTGGAAATGTCCGGCGTCCAGGCAGAGCAGGAGGTTATTCTTGACGGCATATCCCATGTAGAATTCGTTGGAGCCCACGGTGCAGGTCTCGACCCCGATTCCGAAAAGTTTGGATTCAACCGCGTCCCTCATGTGCGAGGCCGGAAGTTTTTCCGCGAAAACGGCGTCCAGAGACTTGACTAGACGGCGGCGCGCGCCGGCGCGGTCCACCGTGACATCCTTGAAGCCGTCGGGAATCCAGGTGTTCATGATGCAGGGTGACTTCTGCGCGGCGCCCATGGCGGCGGCGATCTTGCGACAGGCGATGCCGTGTTCGATCCAGAAATTGCGGATACCGGCGTCGGGACTCGAGAGCGTCAGGTTTGTGCCCGCTTTCGGGTGTCCGAAGTAGGACGGGTTGAAGTCGAGCGCGGTCTTTTTCGCTTTGGCCCAGTCGATCCAGCTTTTGAAGTGTTCGGGCGTGATTTTGTTGCGGTCGACCGCTTTGTCCGTATCCAGATAGATGGCGTGAAGGTTGAGCCGCTTGGCGCCCGGGATCAGGGAGAAGGCCTTTTCGAGATCCTGGCGCAGTTCGCCGGGATTGCGGGCGCGTCCGGGATAGTTGCCGGTGGAAAGAATTCCGCCGGAGGTTCCGCCCGCGTTCTTTTCAAAGCCGCCGACGTCATCGCCCTGCCAGCAATGGATGGACACCGGGATTTTTTCGAGGGCGGCCAGAGCGG
>CAYWZD010000280.1:0-5816 GCA_964462755.1 uncultured Victivallales bacterium
ATTACTGCCATCGCGCCCAGCGGGCCGTGGACATCATGGAAGAAGCGGCCGCGGCGGTGAATTGCGGGACTTTCAGCGCTCCGGAAGATTCATCGTCCGGTCCGGAATGCTGCTGCGGCGGGAAGGGAATGGGACACAGAATGTGCGATGTCCGTTTGAACAAGGACTTTCAGGAACTCTGGAAGGGGAAGGATGCGTTTGAAGCCGCCTTCAGCCTGACCGGAGAGAGTTTCCGCCGTGTCAAATCCAGGCACACCTTCCGGTTCGAGGTCGGCGGGAAAGGGTATTTCGCAAAACTCCATACCGGCTGCGGCTGGCGGGAAATCTTCAAAAATCTTTTTCAGTTCAAACTGCCTGTCATGGACGCCGGACAGGAATACCGCGCCCTGATCCACCTGAGCCATCACGGAGTGGAAACGATGACGCCTTGCGCATACGGATGCATGGGGTGCGATCCGGCCGGCCGGATCTCTTTCCTGATTACCGCGGAGCTGACGAATACGGTCAGTCTGGAGGACTATTGCCGGGACTGGCCTACGAATCCGCCGCCTTTTGCCGTGAAAACCGTCCTGACCCGGAAGCTGGGGGAAAACGTCGGCAGAATGCACCGCTCGGGGCTGAATCACCGCGACTGCTATCTCTGCCATTTCCTGCTCGAAAAGGGAACGGAATTGACCGGATCGCCCAGTCTTTTTGTCATTGATCTCCATCGGGCGCAGATACGGAAAAGCGTGCCTTTCCGCTATCTGGTCAAGGATGTGGGAGGTCTCTATTTTTCCGCGATGGACATTGGTCTGACCCGTCATGACGTCCTGCGTTTCATCCGGGCCTACTCCGGGAAACCGCTCCGGGAAACGTTGTCCGGCGACCGTGTTTTCTACCGCGTCGTCGATGACACGGCCCACGCGCTGTATCGCAAAGTCCATCGGAAATCTCCGCCGTCCCTGCTGTGATTCCCGTCCGTTCCGGAACTTCTCCTTACGGTTGAAAGATCCGGAAACATTTTTTCCAGAGGTTCCAGTCGGCTACCGGAATTTCCGGCGGCTGTCCGTCGTGCGGGAGCCGTTCGACCATGCGGCGCGACAGGAGGAATCCGACCGTGCCCGCGCAGAGATCCGAGGCGAGCCGGGCGTAAAACAGCACCACCAGCGAATTGCAGGCAAGTGCGATGAAGGAAAAGGGAATCATCAGGCCGAGAATCCGGAAGGCGTTCAGCCATGCCGAGATAGCCGGACGTCCGCAGCCGGTGTAGAAAAAGCCGGAGAAGCGGTGCACTTCCACCATGCCGAATCCCCATGGAATGATGTGCATGCAGGTTACCATGATCTTCCGCACCTCGGGGTCCGGCGAGAACTGCCGCACCAGAAATTCCGCCGCGAAGAAATAGATGACAGCCATTCCCAGCAGGAACAGGAATGCGAACCTCATGGCGAATCTCCGGCAGGAACGGATCCGGTCATAGAGCCTCGCCCCGAAATTCTGTCCGACCATGGGCGTGATGGAGATTCCCAGCGCCATCGGAAAAACGAATGCGACCATCTCCAGCCGTCCGGCGGCGGCAGTCGCGGCTACGGCGGCGTCTCCGAACCGGGCGGTGATCCAGGTGATGACCGCCGAACCGATCGGCATCATGAGCATTCCGATGGAGGACGGGACGGCGAACCGGATCACCAGATTCCAGGAACTTCTCAGCTCGCGCCACGGAAACGGTCCGAACCGGAGCAGGCCGTGTTTCTTCCAGAGCAGATACAGCACGAGAAAGGCCGCGATGAGCTGAGCGGCGACCGTCGCCAGCGCGGCGCCCCGGATTCCCATGGCGGGAATCCGTCCCCAGCCGAAGATGAAGAGCGGATCAAGAACCGCGTTGAGGATCAGCCCGATGACCATCATCATGCTGGCGCGTCTGGAGTCTCCGACCGCGATCAGCAGATCGTTGCCTGTCATGGAAAGCGAGGCGGTCACGCAGCCGAAAAACCAGATGTCCATGTAGGCGGTGACCTGCGGGAGAACTTCCTTCGATGCTCCCAGAACGCGGAATATCCAGCGGCTTGCCATCATGCCCGTGCCTGCCAGCAGAATCGAGAACAGCACGGTCAGCAGAATCCCGTTGCTGATCAGGATCGCGGCTTTCTGTTTTCTGCCGCGTCCGACCGCGTGCGCGGCAGTTGTCATCATGCCGATTCCCAGCCCCCGGAAGAGACATCCGATCAGCATGATGACCGGAAACGTGAAACCCATTGCCGCCATGGGGATTTTTCCGAGATTCCCCACAAAATAGGTGTCGACGATATTGTAACCGGACATCGCCAGGGTTCCCGCCAGCATGGCGAAGGCGGTCCGGAGCATGGTTTTGCCGATCGGGCCTCTTGTGTAAACAGCGCTTTCCTTCATTTGAAAACACTCCCGTCACTTCCGCGGAAGGAGGTTTTTCCGAGGGAACCGGAGAAAGAGCTTTCCCCGGAGACAAAAAGAATCCCGGGAAACGGCGGATCATATAAAAGTTCATTCATTTTCGGGAGAGGATTCTTCTTTTATTTTTCCGCTCTAAGACTGGAAAGCAGAAATTCCAGGACTTCCAGAAAGGATTCCAGTTTCTCCTTTGGGATTTCCGCCACCAGTTTCTCCATCGATCCCGTAAAGGAACGGTCCAGATGATTCCGGATTTCCTCTCCTTCGCATGTCAGACGGATGCAGACCGCGCGGCGGTCGGTGGGAGAGGCAAGTCGCTCCACCATCCCCTCTTTGACAAGGGAATCGATGGTCTGGGAGACCGCACCGGGCGTGAAATTGAATTTTTCGGCGATTTCCTTGAGCATCAGGGGCTTGCCGTTGTGTTCAAAAAGACATCCCATGATCCGGAGTCTGGCGAGCGTGATTTTTTTCGTGGGGTCCGGAGATTTTTTCTGGGATTGGTTCCGGAGCGCATCGGTGACGCGAAACAGCAGTTTCCAGCATTTTTCCGCCGGGTTGTTCATATCTGTTGCAGGAATCTCCATCATGGACTCTCTCCCTTCTCTTTCTTTAGAAACGTAACAATTTTGAGATTAAACTGTAATGCCATCCTTGAATCTTGTCAAGTTCCGGAATTGTAAATATAGGTGAAAAAGCGTTTTCGGGGAAAAGATACAGGGTGGAGACGGAACCCCTGTTTTTCTCTGAAAAATCAGCCGCTTTACCTCGTTTTTTTCAGGATTTCAGGGAATGTTTTTGCAGAACGGCTTGAAATTTGTGAAATTCTATGTATACTATCGAGAGAAAGCCAAAATCATTGAGGTTGCAATATGGCGGAGAAACTTCCTGAAGGACATGAAACAATTCTGGTCGTGGACGATCAGGAAACAGTATGGGATTTTTTGATCGAGGCACTCCAGAATCTCGGTTATTCGGTCATCCTTGCCGAGAACGGACTGGACGCGATTGAAATTTGCCGCGAAAATCCGGGACAGATCGATCTTGTTCTGCTGGATATGATTATGCCGAAGCTCGGAGGGCACAGCACCTTTTATCAGCTTCGCGCGCTGGACCCGAAAATCAAGATTCTTCTGGCAAGCGGATATGTGGCTCCTTCGGCGGTCAATGACCTGCTGGCCAATGGCGCTGTCGGTTTTCTCCAGAAACCTCATCGGATTAAAACGCTTGCAGTGGAGCTTCGCCGGATTCTGGATGCGAACGAAAGCACGCCGGAGCAGGGGGCCGCACCCTCTTCCGTCAATGTTTCGGAACAGAAGAATGATTCCACAGACACTCCCCATGTTTGAGGCGAGTTCGTTTCGGGCAGGGAATGACTGCGGCCGGAACGGCTTCATTTTGGAAAAGGACTTTTTCTTTTCCAAATTTTTTTTATTTTCGGGCGTTGCCTTTCTGTGAAATATTCGTGAAAAATTGTATTTCACTTTGCAAAACGGCGGAACGCATGGTATAGTATTGACTGTATGTTGCATTATAATGGTATATTAACGTGGGAGTTGTGAGATTTGAAACTTTTACTGACAGGAATTACCGGGCTTGTGGGAGCCTCTTTTGTTACAGCGGTGCTTCGTGAGAGAGAAGATATTGATATTGTAGCCGTCTGCAGAAAAGGACGGGGAAAAACCGCCGCTGAGCGTGCTCGGAAAGTCATTGAAGAACAATGTGAATTCGACGGCGTTCCGGAACTTGCGGAGAAAATGCTTTCCCATGTGAAGGTCATTGAAGGAGAGGTTTCCAATTTTCCGACCGCTGAAATCATCGCCAACGGTCCCTACGATGTTTTCTTCCATTGCGCCGCGGATGTGAATCTCGGCAAGGACCCCGAAGGCAAGACGTTCCGGACCAATCTCGAAGGAACGCGGAATGCCCTGGCTCTGGCCCATCAGCTCAAAGTCAAGGCCCTCCACTATGTCAGCACCGCTTATGTCGCCGGGACTACGGTCGGGCGTGTCATGGAAGGCTCTCTTCCCGCCCTGGACTTCAACAATTCGTATGAAAGAAGCAAATTCGAGGCGGAGAAGCTGGTCAAGGAGTGCGGCATCCCCTATACGATCTACCGTCCCTCGATTATTGTCGGGCGTCTTTCCGACGGCCTGATCCGCAAGCCGCTGGCGTTCTACCGCATCATGGAGTTCCTCGGGAAATTCAAGAAACATTACTGTGTCAAACACGGTCTTGCTCCCAGTTCCCCGATTGAGATGAGTCTTCGTCTGGAATCCAGGATTTCCGACAAAATTTACTTTGTGCCGATCGACTACGTCCAGAAGGCCATTTCCACGATCTTCTTCAAGCCGGTCGAAAACAAATGTTACCACATCACCGGGGAGAGCCCCGTTTCCACGAAGAGCATTCAGGAAGCGATTGCTTCCGTTCTGAAAGTGGAGGGACTGAAAGTGCTGGAAGAGGTTGTGAATCCCACCATGGACGAAAAACTGGTCCAGCGCATGATCGAGGATCTGATGCCTTACTTTGCGTCCCAGATCATTTTCGACAATACCCAGGTCAAAGCGGCTCTGGGCGAAAAGGCTCTCGAATGGAAACAGGATTTGCCGTTCCTGAAACGGATGGCTACGTCCTTTTACATGCAGACTTCTCCTGAGCTTGTTGCAAAATAAACTTCCTGAATGCGGGTGTTTCTATGCAGAAGGAAAATAAAAGAATCAACTACAGTTTCCGGAAAGTGGAGCATCCAAAAATGCTTGCCAACGACCGAATGCTGGTATGCCCCGCCTGCCGTGAGGTTCTGATGCGGGCCGACATCGAAGGATTTTCCGCCTGTCCCTTCTGTTCATACAAGTTTGAAAGCTCCTATGAGCTGGAGGACTTCATCATGGAGCCGCTGGTGGACAGCTGGGTCCGTCACCAGCCGGGATTTTCTTTTCAGATTCTGCCGCCCACGTCCCCCTCGTCGGGGAATGAATAAATTCTCCCCGGACTGTTTAATTTTTTCAGAGGGCGGGAGTTCTCCGCTTTTGGCGCCACCCGGAAATTCAATAAAAAAAACCGACCGGAACCTTTCTGGATTCCGGCCGTTTTTTTGAAAGAACTTCAGTGTGAACTTCTTATCCTGCTTTCGCCCGTCTCATTTTTGAGAAAGCCAGTGCGCCGCCGCCGAGAAGCAGAGTGGCAAGGATTCCCGGAAGGGGCTGTCCGGAAGGACCTTCACTCGTATACCCGACACTGAAAGACAGGACATTTTTGTTCCATTTGTTGTCTCCGAAAGTGAACAGGACGCCTCCGCCTTTGGAAAGAACGTCATTGAAATAGTTCTGCCCGTCCTTGTTGAGTGCGCTGACGGAATAGACGGTCTGGCTCGTTTTATCGGTTTTCAGCCAGAACCCGACTTT
>CAYWZD010000281.1:0-5805 GCA_964462755.1 uncultured Victivallales bacterium
AGAACGTCTACTGGGCCATGAAGAACACGGTCAACAAGAACTTCCCGGAAGCCCGTTTCATCGGTCACTTCTCCCACTGGTATGAATGGGGCTGCATGCTTTACGCCCGGTTCATCTTCGAGAAAGCTCCGGCGGACCCGCGCGAGGCGGCCGATCTCTACAACCGGGTCTGGGACCTTGCCATCCGCGCGGCGATTGCCAACGGCGGCGTGATCAACGAACATCACGGCGTCGGCCTCAAACTCGGGCGTCTCATGAAAGAGCTGTACGGTCCCGCCAAACCGCTGGTTCTCGACAAGATCAAGAAGGAACTCGACCCCAACAACATCATGAACCCCGGCAAAATGGGCTTCGGTTTCTGACCGGACCCATAAGGAGATATATATCATGCATATCAATGAATTTGAATCCGCCATGAAGGCCTGCCGCTTCTGCTTCATGTGCCGCCATCTCTCCGCGGTCGGAAACGTTCTTTTCAGTGAGTCCGACACTCCCCGCGGGCGCGCCCTGCTGCTCGACAAGGCGTCCATGAATCCGGAATTCCTTTTCAGCGATGCCGTCGTTGAAACCATGTATCGTTCCGACCTGGCCGCCAACTGCCGCTTCCATTGCGTCAGTCATTACGATGAGAACGGACTGGTCCTCGCGGCCCGCCGCGATATCGTCGAAGCCGGAAAAGCGCCGGCAAAAGTGGCGGCGATTGCGAAGAAATTCCAGAAGGACAATGAGTTCAAAGTCGAAGGAAAGAAGGCCGATGTGCTCTATTTCATCGATGAATACACTCTCCGCCAGCCTGAAATTTCCGCCGCGTTCCTGAAGATCGCCAAGGCCGCCAAGGTGCCCGTCGCGACCATCACCGGCGGATGCATCGGGAAAGCCCTCAAGATTCTCGGCTATGCCTCCGAAGGAAAGAGGGACGCCTCGACGTTTGCGAAGAAAGTGGCGGCGACCGGAGCCAAAATGCTGGTCGTGAGCAATCCCGCCGCGTATGACGCACTTAAGAACGACTTCCCGGCGTGGGGGCTCAAGCTTTCCTGCAAGGTGATGCACTCCTCCGAGTTCATCGCACAGCTCCTGAAGGACAAAAAACTCAAGACCGTCGCGAAAAAGAAGAAAACTCCGGTTTACTATCTGGAAAGCGACTTCCTCAAGAACTATAACGACAATGTGTCCGCGCCGCACGCGGTTCTCGAAGCCCTCGGATTCGAGGCCAAGCCGTTCGGAACGAACAACGAGGAGTCCTATTCCGCCGGGGAGGGCGCGTGCGTGCTGCTCGAACTGAATCCGGAATTGGTCGCCAAGCTTGCAAAACAGGTGGCTTCCCGTGCGGACAATCCCAAGAAGGACCTCATTCTGACCGCGTCGCCCTATACCCGTTTCGTTCTCGAAAAAGAAACGGAATTGAAGGTTGCGTCGCTGGAAGAAGCCGTGGCGGAACTTCTCTGAAGACAAAGGAAAGATCATGGCTCTTTATACAGGCAATGAATTGCTCCGTCCCGCCCGGAAACAGGGCGTCGGAGTCGCAGCGATCAACCTCGCGAACTATGAAACCGCCGCGGCTCTGTTCGAGGCGGCGGAACAGACCGGCCTCCCGCTGATCGTCCAGATGTATTCCCGGATGTTCGGAAACGGCAAGGCCGAGGCGATCATCCCGATGCTCCGGAAAATGGCGGAAAAGTGTTCCGCCCCCATTGCGGTCCATCTCGATCACGGCGCCAGTTTCGAACAGGCGAAGGCCGCCATTGAATGGGGCTGCACCTCCGTGATGTTCGACGGTTCCAACCTCCCGATGGAGGAGAACATCCGCATCACGAAGGAAGTGGTCCGGCTTGCAAAACAATCCGGCGTCTCCACCGAGGCTGAAATCGGACATGTCGCCATGGGCGACGAAGGACATCTGACCGTACCCGAAGAGGCCCTGCGTTTCGTGGAGGAAACCGGTGTGGACGCCCTCGCGATTGCGATCGGAACCGCCCACGGCTACTACAAGGAGACTCCGAAGCTGGACGTCGAACGCTGCAAGGCGATTGCGGATGCGCTGCCCGGTCTGCCCCTGGTTCTTCACGGCGGCACCGGCACCCCGATTGCTGACATCCAGAAGGTCATCCGCTGCGGCATTGCCAAAATCAATGTTGCGACGGAATATCAGGATTGTTTCCTGAAGGCGACCCGCGCGGAGCTCGAAAAGCTCGACGGCAAATTCATGCCGGTGGATCGTTTCATGGACCCCGTGCGCGAAAAATGCGTCGAACACGCGGCCCGTCTGATGCGTGCTTTTGCACTTCAATCTTGACAGGAGTCCCTGAAGGGCAGGCCGGGGGATGACCCGCCCGTCAGGGATTTCCTTATTCCAGCGTACAGTTTTCGTATCCGGTTCTTTCATGCGTGTTTGCATGACCTGAAACTTGACTTTTGTGTTCAGGCGGGTTACAGTATCCGAAACTGAAAAAGGATATTTGCCTATCATGAAAGCTGTCAGCGGAACCCGAATGCGTTTTCTGGATCAGCGAACCATCCGCGAAGGAGGCATTCCGGGCGAACGTCTCATGCGTGTGGCGGGCGCTCTTGCCGCCGGAGCGGTGATGGAATATCGTGCGGCTCTGCTCAAATCCGACATTCCCGCCGGAAACATTCTGATCCTTGCCGGGAAGGGAAACAATGCCGGCGATGCGTTCGTAGTCGCCTCCATGCTCGCCAACACCGATTGTCAGATTTTTCTCCATTGCGCCGTTCCCGAATCCGAACTTTCCGGCGACGCCCTGACCATGTTCAAGGCCCTTCCGGAAAAAATCAAGGCGCACATTTCCTATGACCTGACCGAGGACGACCTCGACCTTCCTTACGTGCTGATCGTCGACGGCCTGCTCGGGACCGGTTTTCAGGGGGAACTCCGCGAACCGATCCGTTCGTGGTGCCGTCTGGTCAACCGTTCCGGACACCTCGTCGCCTCCCTCGACATCCCTTCCGGGCTGAACGCCGATACCGGCGAAGCCGATCCGGACGCCATTGTCGCGGATATCACGTTCACTATGGGACAGCCCAAAATCGGGATGCTCACGCAGACCGGGGCGCGTCTGTGCGGACGTCTCCGCGTGCTGGACATCGGCATCTCTGCCCGCTATGTGGACGAGCTGACGGACACGGTCGAATGCACGACTGAAAGAGACGCGAAAAAATGGCTTTGCCGCGAACCGTTCGACATCCATAAAAACTCCCGCGGACATCTTCTCGTGGTCGGCGGCAGTTCCCTGTATTGCGGCGCCGCACTGTTGGCCGGAGAGGCTGCCCTGCGGACCGGCGCCGGATTGGTCACGTGTGCGATTCCGGCCTCCGCGCCAGTCTATTCGAATCCTCCCAAGGCATTGATGATCCGCAGGACTCCGGATTCCGGAAGCGGTTTTTTCAATTCGGGTTCCTGCGAAACGATCCAATCCCTTCTGATGAAGGCCTCCGCCGTGGTGCTGGGACCGGGCATGGGGACCGAGGAATGCGCCCTTCCGGTGCTGTCTCTGGTGCTCGGCACGGAACTGCCGGTGCTGCTGGACGCCGACGGCCTCAATCTGCTGGCGGCGCATCCTGACTTGGCGGAGAACATCCGGGCGCAGTTGGTGCTGACGCCGCATCCGGGCGAGATGAACCGTCTGTCCGAGGCCTTTTCAATCGACGGGACGCTTTCCCGCACGGAACAGGCGCTCGCACTGGCCCGGAAGCTGAACGCGGTCGTCGTTCTCAAGGGAAGCCGCACGGTGGTGGCCGGGCCCGGCGGAGACGCCGCGGTGAACCTCAGCGGATGTCCCGCCCTCGCCACGGCCGGAACCGGCGATTTGCTGTCCGGCATGACCGGCGCCTTGCTGTCCGGAAAGCGTCTTGCACCGTATGAAGCGGCCCGCTGCGCCGCGTTTCTTCACGGATTGACTGCGGAAATCGCTTCTCCCGCCGGATCGCGCGGGTGGATCGCCGACGATTTTCCCGCCTGTATTGGAACCGCTATACGAAAGGTGACGGTGAACGGATGAAAGAGGATTCCCTGATAAAAAACCGGGTTGCGGCATTTCTGATCCTTCTGGCGGCTCTTCTGGTTGCGGGCGGCGGATTTCTGGCTTTTTTCCGGGATTACTCCCCGCTTCTGGCGGAAAAACAGCCGCCGATCCTTCCTCCGACCCGGGAGAATGTTGAGAATTGGCAGAAGGCGGTTCTCGGCGGGCAGGTACGGGATGCCGCTTTTTATGCCGGACAGATCGTGCCCGGCGGTTCTTTTCAGCTTCCCCATTACGCCTACATCGACTTTTTCAACAGCTGCGGACTGAAGCTGAATGTTTTGACCGGTCCCTGGAATCCGAACGACTTCAAACGCTGGAAAGACCTCCTTACTCTCCGTGAACGCAAGGTTCCGACGGAGGAAGACCGGTTCATGGAGGTGCTCCGCAAGACCGACGTCCCCGAACTGTTCGACCTGGCCTGGCTTCAGGGATACGATCCGATCGTGGTGAGACGGATGGATGTTACCCCGAACGAGGATTTTTATGAAATCCGCAAGGACAAGTCGGTATGGACGATTTATCCGGCCGACCGGAAAATGATCAAAAAAAGTGTTCGCGAACTGACCGGTGGAAATGCGGCGCTGGTTTATATGTATCCCGCGGCGCTGGCCGACTACCGCTACTACAACCTGCTGCTGTTCCGTCAGGTGACGCCGTTCCTCGGGCGCATGCCCCTGCCTCCCGCGGAAGGACTTGCCCTTCTCAAGCAGAAATATCCTGACATCGGGTTGGTCGCCTTTTATCCGGAACTGGTTCGTCCGCAAATCCGCGTTTCAAAATAGACAACGGCATTTACTGCTGGAAGGGACGGAATGCGTCTTCCCGGGTCGTCAGGAAAGCATGGGTTGAAATCGCGTGCAGTGCGATCTCATGAAGCGTCTCATTGACCGTGGTGCAGCAATCCCCCAGAACGGAAACCGTATATTTCCCCGCCGTTGGAGATAGAACCGTGTGGGTGACGCAATTATGCGTCATCATTCCGCAGACCAGCAGATGGTCGATCCGCCGGGCGGAAAGAGTTTTTTCCAGATCGGATTTGAAAAAGCTGTCGGGATAATTTTTGACTACGACCGGAGCGGCTGGAGCGGCGCTCCGAACCTCCGGATGGATTCCTGCCCCCAGACTTCCTTTCTCGAAAAACGGTGCGGGCTCGCTCGCGGTGTCTGCCAGATACTGCACCAGAATGACCGGAATCCGATTTCCTTTCGCCTCCTCGATGGCTTCGAGAATGTTGTTCAACACGGTTTTCGTATTCCAGAGAGGAAATCGGAAGCCCGGAAAATAATCGAGTTGCGGATCAATGACAATCAGTGCCGGTTTCTTTCTGTCGGTCATATTGCCCCCCTGTTTTCCTGAATCCGACTTCGATTTCAGTTTCCTGAAAAGGAAAGACCGAGGTATTCCCCATAAAAAATACCATATCCCGTTTTTCGGAAAAATCAAATAGGAAAGTATTTTGCGGCTGACGGGGATACGCGGGGACACAAAAAACCGTCGGAAGAGTCAAAATCTTCCGACGGCAAATAAGGAGTTCGAACGGGAAGGGTCAGAGCAGATTTTTCGCGGCGAACTTCACGGCATTGTCGAAAATGACCTTGCCTTCGCCCCATTCAGGAAGTTTGCCGTCCAGCTTCTGATTTTGCCAGTCAGGAGCGTTGAAGGGGGAAAGGAATGCCTCCGGGTGCGGCATGAGACCGAAAATGCGTCCAGTGGAGTCGCAGATTCCGGCGATGTCGTTGAGGGCGCCGTTCGGGTTCTGCGGGAA